>JAFAQW010000260.1 GCA_019245995.1 Vulcanimicrobiota bacterium
TTGATCTCAAATGTCGTCGCGAGCTCCTCGAGGAGCGCGGCTTTCGCTTCCGCCATGGGCACGAAACGTCCGGTCTCCGCGCTGAGTGACGTGACCCCGCGATCGCTCAAGCCGCACGGGTTGATGAAGCGATCGTAATGAAGATCCGTCGAGACGTTCAACGCGAGGCCGTGCAGCGATACCATGCCTTGTATTGCAAGGCCCATCGCGCAGAGCTGGTTGCGCCCGACCCATACGCCGGCATGCTCGGTCCAGCGCTCGCCGCGCACGCCGAAGCACGCGCACGCCGCGATGACGGCCGATTCCAGGCTGCGCACCAGAGGCACGACCTCGCGAAAGCGCTGCAGCTTGCGGATCGGATACACGACCAGTTGTCCCGGCCCGTGATACGTCACGTCGCCGCCGCGTTCGACTTCGACGACGTCCACGCCGGCCTCGGTCAACTCCGCCTCGGCCGGCAGGATATTCTCCCGTTTCGCTTGGCGGCCCAGCGTGATCACGGCCGGATGCTCGACGACGATCCACGTATCGGGCTCGCGCCCGTCGCGCACGGCGTCGCGCAGCCAATGCTGCAATTCCCACGCCTCGCGATACGGCCGCGTACCGAGATCGATTAGATTCGCGCGCGCCATTTGGGTCTAGGTCGTTCCAACCGGCACCTTCGGTTTGGGGTTCAGGATGTGGATCGCTTTTCCGTGCGCGGCCTCCGCAGCGTCCATGATGCCTTCCGTCAGCGTCGGGTGCGGATGAACCGACAGTCCGACGTCTTCCAACGTGGCACCCATCTCGAGCGCGATCACCCCTTCGCCGATGAGCGATTCGGCTTGCGGCGCGACGACGTGCATGCCTAAGAGCTGATCGGTCTTTGCGTCGCCAACCAGTTTGATCAGTCCCTCCGTCTCGTTCATCGTGCGAGCGCGACCGCTTGCCGCCAGCGGAAACTTGCCGATGCGCACGTCGTGTCCGGCGGCTTTGGCCTCCTCTTCTGAAAGCCCGACGGTGGCGACCTCGGGATCGGTGTAGATGCAGTTCGGCACGGCGACCGGATCGAACGCGGCCGACTTGTCCCCGACGATCACTTCGGCGGCTACCACGCCCTGCTTCATCGCGCGATGCGCGAGCAGCGGCGGGCCGGTGACGTCGCCGATCGCGAAGATGTTCGCGACCTTCGTGCGTTGCTGAACGTCGGTCGCGATGAAGCCGCGCTCGTCGCTCGTCAAGCCCGCCTTGTCGAGCCCGAGATTGTCGGTGACCGGTCGCCGTCCGACGGCGACGAGCACCATGTCGAACTCGCGCGTCTCGTCCTTGCCTCCGGTCGCTTGACCGTTCAACGTCGCGCGCACGCCGGCGCCGCCCTTTTCGATTGCGCCGACTTTGGTGTCGAGCATGATCTCGACGCCCTGTTTTTTCAGGATGCGGCCGAGTGTTTTTCCGATCTCGGCATCGGTACCGGTGAGAATCTGCGGCATCATCTCGACGACGAGCACGTTTGCTCCGAGACGCGCGTAGACGGTGGCAAACTCTAACCCGATGACGCCGCCGCCGATCACGAGAAGGTTCTTCGGAATGCGCTTCAACTGCACGGCATCGTCGGAGTTGACGATCGTGTCGCCGTCGCGCGGCCACGCGCGTACGTCGACCGGCGCGGAGCCCGTCGCGATAACGACGTACTGCGCGGTAACTTTTGCCGTACCGCCGTCGCGTTGCTTCACGGTCAGTTCGGTCGGGCTCGTGAAACTCGCCTCCCCGGCGAGATACTCGACGACGTTGCCCTTGAAGAGCGTCTTGACTCCGCCGACGTTCGCGCTGACGACGTCGCTCTTAAACTTCGCGATGCCCTCGCGCTCGATCTCGGGCTTCGGCACGCGCACGCCCAGCGCTCCGGCACGATCGATGTGGCGGATCACTTCGCCCACGTGCAGCAGTGCCTTCGTCGGAATGCACCCCCAGTTGAGGCAGACACCGCCGACCTCGTCGCGATCGATGCACAGAACTTTCTTACCGAGTTGTCCCAGTCGGATCGCGGCATGGTAGCCGCCGGGCCCTGCCCCGATGACGGCGGCGTCGACTTGATGCTCTGAGGTGCTCATCCCACCAAGCTTTCGCCCTGCGGGAAGCGTTCCCCCGACGACCGGGGCGCCGGCCTTCGAGAGCTATGCGGGTCGATCCCGCTAACCGAGCGAAACGCTACCCGCAGCCGGCATGCTGGCCTATAGCCGTAGGGAGTGATCATGAAAACCTTGCGTGCCGTTCTACGTGGTATAGCTGTTTTTGGCGCGATCGTAGTGCTCGTGCGTTGCGGCTCGGATGGGGCACTCACGCCCCTACAGCACGCGTATCCCGCATTGACGGATAAAATCTTTGTGCCTAGAGGCTCTTGGATGCTGCCGGAAGCGCGACGCAGCGACCTGCTCTACGTGGCCAACGATGGCTCGAGCAACGACGTGACGGTCTATAGCTACCCTTCGGGAAAGCTAGTGGGAGTTCTCACCGGATTCAACCATCCGACAGGCCTGTGCGTCGACAAAGTGGGTGACGTCTACGTGGCCAATTTCTATGGCGAGTCTGTTGTAGAGTACCGGCATGGCGGCAAGGACCCTATCGAGACACTCGCGGATAACGGGACGCCGAACGGCTGTGCTATCGATCCAACGACCGGTAACTTAGCCGTCACCAACAACTGTGACGGCCCTGTCGGATCCTGCTTCCCGTCCGGTACAGTTCTGATCTATACGCGCGCGAAAGGAAAACCGCATGTATTTACCGATCAATACACAGTCGAAATGCTCTATTGCGTTTTCGACAAGGCGGGAAACTTATTTGTAGACGGCATAAACGGATTTTACCACATCGGCTTTGCGGAATTGCGGAAAGGTAAGGCGGTATTCAGCAGCATTGACTTGAAGTTGCCGCTTCGAGTCACGCAACCCGGTGGACTCCAGTGGGCTGGGCATCTCCTGACAGTGGCCCCAGGAAACGGCAGAGCGATTTATCAGTACACGTTAAGCGGAAGCCGCGCGACCCTAGTACGGACCGTTGCTCTGATGGGCATCCGCAATATTTTTGGTACTAATCAGTTCCGCATCGAGCGGTCGACGGTCGTTGCGCCAGTCCTCAGTACAAAAGAGCATCCGAATGGGGTGGTAGAGTATTTTAGATACCCGAGCGGCGGCGACGCATTTTACGCGATCACACGGTCCATTGACACGCCTGAAGCTGCAGACGTCAGCCTGCATTAGCGGTGGTGCTAGAGGCCCGAACTTGGCGTCCGGCCTCTAGCTACACCAGAGTTACTTCCCAACCATAGTGAATTCGGGCGCGCTTGAGTACTTTAGGAGCGCCGATTCCCCGGGCCCGAGAGTAAAACCACCCTGCGAAACGCCAGTATCGATGCCATCGATGATTACCTTGACCGCGGATCCCCCAGAAACGTAGAACGCGGCCGGTCCAGCATAGTTATTGTATGTGTATGAGTAAAATGTTTGGTTAGGCGGTGGTGCCGTAGATGCGAGCGGTGTTGCCTGATCGTTATAGCCGGCGCAATCAATTACCTGAACCGTCTTGTCAGGACTTGCTGCTTGCAGGCCAGCAGTACGGTTACCGGTGAGGTCGCACTGCCGAACGAAGACGTTCTTCGCGCCTGAGGGAAGAGAGATGCCAACCTTTTGCGTTGTCGGAAGATAGCCCCCCGCTCCTTCGTTGGAATACACTGAATTGTTGCAGGCGGCGCCCACGATTCGAACGCCGAACGGGGCTGCGGAGCCTGAGCTGCTCAAATAGATTCCTATCGGAGTCGTGGGTGCGAACGGCCCTTGGCCGTTGCACGAGTAGTAGCCCCCAAGAATCTCGACGTTGCCAACGTTGCCGTTGATCTGCATCCCATTGCCCGTCCATCCCGATGACCAGCACGAGACAAACCGGATCTGATCGATGACGCCGCTGGTGTTACTCTGATCGATGAAGATTCCGGGGCCGGTGTAGTTGGTTTGATTTTCGGTCGAACCGAATTGGCAACCGACGAAGACCGCCCGCAGCACCGAGCCACGGCCTGAGGGCTGGATAAGTAAGGCTGCGCCCAGCGTGGATGACTCACTAGCATTGTACGTAAAGACGCTGACATTTTCAAAAAAGAGGTGTAGACAGTACAGGACCGGTGACGTGATCGCGATGCCTTGCTGGAAGGACTCGATCCGGGTGTTCACGACGCGCACTTCGTCGGCATTGATGATGGACAGCCCCGTGCCGGTGAGCGACCCGCTCGATTCAAACACGCAGCCGGCGATGTAGGTCTCCTTGGCGATCTGGCCGGACGTCGTGGTCCCGAGCGTGACCGCCGTTCCCGGATTGATGCTGTACCATATCACGCAGTCCATGATGCTGACCTGCAGTGATTCGTCCAGAGCGACGCCGACGGGACAGCTGTCGAGCACCATGCGGAAAAGCCGCACGTTTTGCGAATCCGTCGTGATCCGGATAGCGGCACCTGAGGTCGCACCCGTATCGTAAAATATTTGCAAATCTTGGAACGAGACGCCGCCGATATTCTCGTCCTTATTGCGTGTGTTGTTGCCGACGACAAACACATCGCCGTAGTTGCCTCCCTGGGGTCCGGTCATGACGAGCTTAGTTCCATTGCTTGTTCCGGTGATAAGCAGCGGATAGACGCAACTGATCAGAACGGCGTATGTGAGCATTGGAGCGGCCGCGATGTAGTATACGCCTCCGTTCCCCTTGGATGGGCCTGACGGCACGGTGTCGTTCGACGGAATAACGACGGTTGCGCCGTATGAGGCGTCGTTGGCAGCTGCGCAGTTAGCCTGCGCCGCGTTGATGGCTGCTTGCAGGGCCTGCGCGTTGGCCACGGCTATGGTTCGATCGTTCGGAACCATGCCGTAGTCGAGGGCATTGATGATGCCCGGTTGAGAATAGCTTGGCATTAGCCTTTTCCTTTCATTGGTAATATCGCGCGAGGGCAGTCGCACATCACGGAGAAAGGAGCAGCTGAGCGCACCGTATTAACGCTGCGCGATGGCCGGGAGATTGTTGATTGAAGTTCATTATTCGGACCTTGGATCATCGTATGCGGCGCGATGCCCTTCGATCCGACTACGTGAGGATCCAATCATACTGAAATGCCGGCCACTATCAAGAAATCGTGGTCAATTTTCCCCAATTTTTTTCGTTGTGGTGTTGATTTGGTGAGTAGAGAAGTAAGAGGGGAGCGATGACGCCCATGCAGCGGCACCTGCTGCGCTGGTACCGGCGACATGGGCGCGCGAACTTGCCGTGGCGCAGGGTGCGCTCGCCCTATCGCACGGTCGTGAGCGAGAGCATGCTCGCGCAGACCCAAGTCGAACGCGTGATTCCCAAGTTTGAGTCGTTCGTCGAGCGATTTGCCGGCTTCCCGGCGTTGGCCGCCGCGTCTGCGGGCGACGTGCTGCGCGAGTGGCGAGGCTTAGGATACAATGCGCGCGCCCCTCGATTGCGGCGGCTCGCCAGAGCGGTCGTCGAAAATCACGCCGGCGTACTGCCGAACGATCGCGACGCGCTGCTCGCGTTGCCGGGAATCGGCCCGTATACCGCCGCAGCGATTCGCGCATTCGGCTTCGACCTCGACGATGCGCCCTTGGATACGAACGTTTCCCGAGTCCTCGGCCGGCTCGTGCTCGGCGCGGAGCGCCGCGCCGGTCCACCCTCGCCAATGCTTGCCGAGGCGGCGCGCACGCTCATGCCGCGCGGCCACGCGCACGACTGGAACTCCGCCCTCATGGATCTCGGCGCGACGACCTGCACGGCGCGAGCGCCGAAGTGCCTGATCTGTCCGCTGGCGCCGGACTGCGCCGCCGCACCGGTCGCCGCAGCGCAATCCAGACCCAAAAGCGAAAGCATACCGTTCGAAAAAACATCGCGCTACGCTCGCGGGCGCATCGTCGACCGCCTCCGCGAACTCCCCGCGGGAAGGCACATCTCGTTGTTGGATCTGCACGGCGACTTGGCGCCCACGATCGAGCGCAGTCTCGACGAAGTGCGCGGGCTCGTGCAGGCCTTGGTGCGCGACGGCCTCGTGACGTGCACCGGAGAGAGCGTCGCCCTGCCAGAATGACGGCTCGCGTGATCCCGTTTCCGAAGCGAAAGGTGCCGCGCCGGATTGCGCGAGAGCAGTTCGAGATTCTGGAGCGGCTCTATCCGCAGGCGGTCACAGCGCTGAACTATCGCAACGAGTTCGAGCTGCTCGTCGCCGTGATTCTCTCGGCGCAGTGCACGGATGCGCGCGTCAACATGACCACGCCGGCGTTGTTCGCGAAGTATCCCACGCCACAAAAGCTCGCTGCGGCGGATCACGCCGACGTCGAGGAAATGATCAAGTCGTGCGGGTTCTTTCGGATGAAGACGCGCAACATCATCGCCTGCGCGCGAGATATCGTGGAGCGCTACGGCGGTCGCGTGCCGTCCGAGCGCGAAGGGCTCGAGTCGCTCGCGGGCGTGGGTCGCAAGACTGCCAGCGTCGTGCTGGCGGCGGCCTTTCACGCTGAGGCCCTCGCCGTCGACACGCACGTCTTTCGCGTATCGCATCGGCTTGGGATGACGCTGGGCAAGACGCCGCGACACGTGGAGGAGGATTTGATCGCCTTGCTGCCGCCGGTGAAGTGGGGCGACGCCACGCATTGGCTGATCGCGCACGGCCGTCAAATCTGCAAGGCGCCGACGCCGCGCTGCCCGCAGTGCGCGCTGCAATCGCTCTGTCCGACTCCCGCCATTATCGCCCGCATGTCTCGGCGATGACTCGCGGTATGCCACCCTCGCGAATTCTCAAGTTCATCGCTCGAGTGGCATACCCGCTCCTCATCGCCTTTACCGCGGCGGCACCTCAGGCTCGTGCGCAAGAGATCACGCTCGATACGGTTTTTGCAAAAGAGCCGCCCTGGGGACGATTGATCGACCGTATCAGCTGGTCTGCTGACGGTCAAGCTTTTCTCTACGTCCGTCGGAGTCAGGATCCCGACGAAGCGCTGCCGCTGATGCTGTACGACGTTAGAAACGGCACATCACGCGTGTGGCTCCGCTCGCGTATTTTCGGTGCTCAACAGACGCCCGAGGTGTTGGGTTGGTCGGCCGACGGCACCCGCATCGCGTTGCTCGCCGGGGGCGCCTTGTACGTGAGGGAGCTACGCTCGACGCGCCTGCAAAAAATTTCCGACGACGTTGACGACGCACGTTGGGCGCCGCATGGCGCCGCGCTCGCGTATAGCCACGATGCGGATCTCTACGTTGCGTTGATCGGGAATCGCATCGTTTCCCGGCGGCTCACGACGGGCGGCCGTCCCGGCGACGTCCTTCATGCGACGCTCGATTGGGTCTATCCCGAAGAGCTGGGGATAGATCGTGCCTTTCGCTGGTCGCCCGACGCGCGCCGCATCGCCTATCTCACGATGGACGAGCGAGGGGTCACGAACTTCCCCATCGTTGACTTCATGACGGTCAACAATGCCGTCGAGCACGAGCGCTATCCGCTTGCCGGGCAGAGGAATCCGCGCGTGACGCTGCGCGTGCTGGAAGTGGCGGGCGGCGGGGACCGGCTCGTCTACGACGCCGCGCGTCACGACGAGTACCTTGCGGCGTTCGACTGGATCCCGCAGTCGAACGAGCTCGAAGCCGAAATCCTCGACCGGCCGCAGCGGACGATGCGGTTCTACGCCTGGTCAAGGGCCTCGGCGCCGCGTAGGTTATTGTACTACCAAGCGTCGTCCACGTGGGTGGACGTGGAACCTCTTCCGTTTTGGTTGAACGACGGGCGTTCGATATGGTTGCTCGACCGCGCCCCTACCGCGGGAATGTTTCTGCGCGGCCGCGACGGCACGATGCAGCGACTCACGGGCAACTATCGAGTGACGGATCTGTATGGCGTGGCGCGCGGAACGCTCTATCTTCGCGCGGCCTATCCGACGCGGCGCGATCGCTCCGTGCTCGCGATCTCGTTGGGTGGTGCGGTACGCAACCTGACGCCCGAGCCGGGCTGGCACAACGCCGTGCCCTCGCCGACCCTCGAGCGTTTCGTGGACACGGCGAGCCGGCTCAACGACCCGCCGCGCGTGCTGCTGCGCGACGCCGTCACCATGACGGTAAAGACGCTGGTGCCGGAGAGAACCGATTTGAAGAACGCCCTGCTGCCGACGCGGACGTTTGTGATTCCGTCACGCTACGGAACGCTAGATGCCACGGCGATCTTTCCGCCGCGCTTCAATGCTTCCAAGCGATATCCCGTGGTGATGTACGTCTACGGCGGCCCCGATGCACCGACGACGGCAGATTCGTTCGGCTCTTTGTACCATCAGCTGCTGGCGCGCAGCGGCATCATCGTCTATTCCGTCGACGGACCCGCTTCACAGGTGGATAGCGACGAACACGTTCGGTTGCTCTACAAGAACTTCGGGCCCGGTTCGTTGCTCGGCCAAGAGATCGGCGCGCGCTACATCGCCTCGTTACCGTACGTGGATCCGGCGCGTATCGGGATCTGGGGCTGGAGCTTCGGCGGGTACGAGGCGTGTTACGCGCTCACGCACAGCCGGCTCTTCAGCGCCGGCGCGGCCGTCGCACCGGTGACGGATTGGCATCTCTACGACTCGATCTATACCGAACGCTATATGGGGATGCCGGCCGCGAACGCCGGCGCCTACGCTCGCAGCTCGGTGCTCAACTCGGCGGCGCACCTCAGCGGGCCGTTGTTGATCCAGCACGGAACGGCCGACGACAACGTGCACATGGCCAATACGGTGCAGCTCCTGCAACAGTTCATTCTCGCGCATGAGACGCGCGTGCAGTTCTATCCCTATCCGCGCAAGACCCATCCCATCCGCGGGCTCCCGCAGCAGCGCTCCGTCTTCGCGCACATGCTCGATTTTTGGCGCACCGTCTTTTTGGGCCGTCCCGCGGGCCGCGTCTAAAAGTCGTCGTCCGGATTGTCGTTATCGTCGGCGCGCTGCTTGAGAAAGTAATCCGGCGGCAGCGGCGCGGCGATCTCCGTGAAGCGTTGCGGCGCGGCTAAGAAGTCGAAGCAATCGGCGAGGTCGTCGGAGCGTTTGTCGGTCGTGCCGAGCGATCTCAAGCCAAAAGTCTTCTCGACGAACTTCAAGATGCTCCCGAATTCGTGCCGCTTATGCGAGACGAAGGCGCGCTTGGCGTACGGCGAGATCACGATCAACGGCACGCGAAAACCCAGCTCGTACGGATCGTACTGCGGCGGCGGCACGTGATCGTACCAGCCTCCCCAGTCGTCCCACGTCACGAGAATCGCCGTGCTCTTCCAGAACGGGCTCTTGCCGACGGCGTTCACGACGGCCGCAACCCATGAAGGACCGGAACCGTTGGTCAGGTTGGCGTGATCGGACGCCTTGGCCGTCGGCGTCACCCACGTGACGCTCGCGAGCGAACCGGCAGCGACGTCTTTGAGAAAGCGCGACGGCGGGCTGATCACGTCCGTGGCGTACTGCGGGCTAAACCGGATGTGCCGAATGGCGTCCGGCGCGTTCCAGAGCCCGGGGCCGCCGTGCGCCTGATAGTACCGCCAACTCAACGACTTCGCCTCGATGAGATCGGTCAGTGCCGGACGATCGAAGCACGGATAGACCTCGTTGTTCTCGGAGCCCGCCGCATTCATCGTGACCACGAGGCTGCCCTCAGGCGAGTCGCAGCCGCCCGTAAACTGTTGATGTGGCCCAAAGGGATTCTCCGAGGCGCGTTGCCGTGCCCCGTTCGAGATCGTCGACGTTCCGCTCAGCAGATACTGATGCGCGGGAAAGCTCGGCCCTTCGTTGGTCTGAAACATCTCGTCGGCGAACGCATACTTCTCGGCCAGTTCGAAGTACGGCTCGATCTCCTTATGCGGCACGTAGGAGTAGGCGCGGCTGAACGCGCGCGGGCACCGGTGCCGCCCGCTGCCTCTGCAGGTGGAACGCTCGAGGTTGAAACCGTTCAGCTTGCCGGCGTTGAACGCCAGCTCGAATGCGGCGTGCTCGTGATCGATGTCGAAGGGAGCGGTCAGCGACTCAGGCTCGAGCTTCACGGTGTCGTTGGTGGAGTCCAGTCCGGAGGCAACTGTTCTCGCTCCGCGCAAGCCGTTGAAGAGGTTGTCCGTCGTACGGTTTTCTTGAACGACGATCACGACGTGCGTGATCTTTCCGCGTCCGAGCAGCTGATCGGGGCCGGCCGGCGCGCCGGCCATGATTCCGCGCGGCGGAGATGTGGCGGACGCGCCGTAGCCGACGCCGGGCAGCGAATTGCGCGCGGCCTGTTGACCGCAGCCCGCGGCAAAAATGAGCGCGATGCAGAGCCGGAAGACTCTCATGATTTCGCGCGACCCACGAGCGACCGCGAGATCACCAGCCGCTGAATTTGCTGCGTGCCCTCATAAATCTGCGTGATCTTCGCGTCGCGCATCATTCGCTCCACCGGATAGTCGGCGGAGTAACCAAAGCCGCCCAACACCTGCACGGCGTCGGTCGTCACCGACATCGCGACGTCGCCGCACTTCAATTTTGCCATCGCAGCCCACAGCGTGACGTCCGGCGTGCCGGCGTCGCAACGCCGCGCCGCTTCGTAGAGCAACAGGCGCGCCGCCTCAACCTCGGTCTTCATGTCGGCGAGCATGAAACCCACGCCTTGATGCTGTCCTATCGGCTTGCCGAACGCGATGCGTTCTTTGGCATAGTTGCTCGCGTACTCGAGTGCGCCGGCCGCGATCCCAAGCGCCTGTGCGGCGATTCCGGGGCGAGACTTGTCGAGCACCTTCATGGCGATCTTGAAGCCTTCGCCTTCCTCGCCGAGCCGGTTGGCGGCGGGTACTTCGCAATCTTCGAAAATTAACTCGACCGTCGGCGATCCGCGGATTCCCATCTTTTTCTCGACGTTGCCGACGGCGAAGCCGTGCATGCCCTTCTCGACCACGAAGGCCGACACGCCGCGCGAACCCGCGGACGGATCGGTGACGGCAAACACGCAGACGACATCCGCGACGCTGCCGTTGGTGATCCAGATCTTTTGACCGTTGAGCACGTACTCGTCGCCGCGCCGTTCGGCACGCGTTCGCATCGAGCCCAGGGCGTCGGAACCGCTGGAGACTTCCGTCAAGGCGTAGGCGACCAAATGCTCGCCCGATGCGATCTTGGGCAAGAACCGGCGCTTTTGCTCGTCGCTTCCTCCGATGACGATCGGAAGCATGCCGAGTTCCTGTACGGCGACGATCAGCGCGCTCGACGCGCATGCCTTGGCGATCTCCTCTACCACCTTGACGTAGGTGAGGAACGTGCCGCCGAGACCACCGTACTCCGCCGGAATGGGGACGCCGAGCAAGTCGTTTTGAGCGAACAGCTCCTTGATGTCCCAGGGGAACTCGCCGGCGGCATCGATTTCCGCCGCACGCGGCGCGACCTTTTCGGTTACGAGCTCGCGGACGACCGCGAGCATCATGCTCTCTTCGTCGCTGCTTTCAATTTGAATCTGGGCCGTCGTCATGCTGCGGTAGGTTCCACGAAGGCGGCACCCGTTCCGTCGGCGCATTATGCCCGGCATGGAAAAGGTCTATGCGTCGTGCGCGGAGGCCGTCGCCGACATTCCGAGCGGCGCTTCCATTACCGTCGGCGGCTTTGGCCTCAACGGCATTCCGCATAACCTCATCGAGGCATTGCTCGAACAGGGCGCAACGGACCTCGTGACCGTCTCCAACAACTGCGGCGTGGACCGCTGGGGCCTCGGCGTGCTGCTCGATAACCGTCGGATCCGACGCACGACGGGCTCGTACGTGGGCGAAAACCGCGAGTTTGAGCGCCAATATCTGCACGGCGAGCTCGAGGTGGAGCTCGTCCCGCAAGGTACGCTGGCGGAACGCTTACGCGCAGGCGGATGCGGGATTCCGGCGTTTTACACGCCGGCGGGCGACGGAACGATGGTGGCCGACGGCGGATTGCCGTGGCGCTACAACGCCGACGGCTCCGTCGCGGTCGCTTCGCCGAAAAAAGAGACGCGTTCGTT
>JAFAQW010000253.1 GCA_019245995.1 Vulcanimicrobiota bacterium
GGGGCGAGCCACGATAGCGGGCGAGAACGCGGAGCGCCTCCTCGATGCTCCGCGCGCGATCCAACCCGAGCGCCGTGGCAATGGTCGATTCGCGTTCCGCATAAATCGGCCAGCGCACGAGCGCCATTTTCGCGCGGTCGTTGTCATCGGGCACGCCGAACTCGCGGGCCGTACGATAGTATGCCGCGCGAACGTCGTGCGAAAAGCGGACCCCGAAGCGTTCGGTCACCCACCGCTTCCGATCCAGTCGTCCCGGCTCAAAGACGCCGGTGGTTGCCATCTCGCCGTTCGTAGACGACCACGCAACGCGTTCGTTGTGACCTAAGACGACGCCGGGGATCCCGGGGATGGTCGCGCCGGCGGCATGCAAAACCGGCGACCGAATGTCCACCACGTACCAGATGCCGGGGATCGTCACGTCGAGGTGCGGATCGTTGGCCAACAACGCATGTCCGTCCGTCGTGCGCGACGCCCCGGCGGCCCAGGCGTTGCTGCCGATCGCCGGGCGACGCGACAGGTGCGCGACGACGTCGGACGCCGAGCATTCGGCCCAGCTCGCGGGAAGGATATTTCGCGGCGCACCCCCGTCGAGCGTCACGTCGTAACGAGCGTCGCTGAGCGGAAAGGCGGAATCGAAGCAACGGCGCGAGGCTTTGCGCCATACCGCGTCGCGCGCGAAGATGTCGTGCCACGAATCTGACAACTCCAGGGACGCGACGATGGAAACCGCGAGCGAATCTTGAGGCGTCCACGGCGACGGCCGATACATCAGGATGCGAAACTCAACCGGCAGCGGTTGCGTGCGGGCTGCCGCGTTGACCCCTTCGCTAAATGCCGCGGTCGCTTGGCGTTCCGACGGCGCCAGCGCGGCGAGTTGCCGCCTCGCGATGCCGGCAATGTCGGCGGCGCGTTGCATCTTGTCGAGCGCCAGTGCCTTGGGTCCGAGCACCTCCGCCAGCCGCCCGTACGCGTAGCGGCGAGTCAAGTCCAGTTGGAAGAGCCGATCGGAACCCTCAGCGAAGCCTTCGCCGAAAAAGAGATCCGGATCGTTCGCGGCCGTAACATGCGCGACGTCGCGACGGTCGCGAACGATCGTGACGGCGTGTTGCAATCCCGCGACGGCGAGCGCTCCGCGCGTCGCCGCCGCCACGTGAAGCCCGGACAGGATATTGGACGCGTACCAGCACGCCAGCGCGACGACGCTCAGCGCCGCGGCGACGCCGTGGCGCTGCAACGCGGCCAACACGGCGCCGGCTAGGGATGGATCCGCGCTTTCGGCGAGCCTGGGATCGGGCCGCTCGAAGAAGCCCACGTTCCTTTATTCGATAAGCGGCGATCGAGCGCCCACGGCATGCCGGCTGCCAAAAAGGATGAGCGCGACCGCGGCGACGATCGCGGCGCCTCCGGCAAGGACGTTCCACGTAACGTTTTCGTGCAAGAGCGTCGCGCCGAGGATGACGGCGATGACGGGATTGACATAGCCGTACGTGGCCACCGTCGTCGTCGGAAGGCTGCGAACGGCGTACGCGTATGCCGTGTAACCGACCATCGCTCCCGCGGTAATCAGCCACAACATCCCCCACAGCGATGCCGCGGTGATGGCGCGCGCCTCGAAGTGCGAAGCTTCGCCAAGAAGCAAGCCCACGACCAGCGATAGCGCGCCCCCGATCGTCATCTCCAACGCCGCGGTGACGGAGCGGTGTTCGTTCTGCCGCGCGTAAATCGATCCGAGCGCCCACGAGAGCGACGCAACGAGGATAACGGAGGCAAAAATCGGGTCGATGTGACCGGAACGCCTACCAACCAACGCAACGATGCCGATGCTGCCGAGCACGATACCGGCCATCGCGGGCACGCTCGGAAGTCTTCTCGATCGTGCGGCATCCAACAACACCATGAAGATCGGGGTGCTCGCGAGGAGCAGCGCCGCGGTTCCCGATTCGACGCGCGTCTCGGCGACGCAGAGGAGCCCGTTTCCGATGACGATCAGCAGCGCCGCCGTCACGGCGGTATGAAAGACCTCGCCGCGGCTGGGCGCGCGCGTCGGCTTCGAAACCAAACGCTGTATCAAAAGCAGCAGCGCTCCGGCGATGAGGAATCGAACGCCCGTCATGAGATACGGCGGAATCGTCCTCACCGCGACCCGGATTCCGAGATAGGTCGAGCCCCAGACGACGTAAACGACGCCGAGGGAGAGCCACGGCAGCGCGCGACCGGACTCGGTGCGCGCTACGATCCGTTGTTCAGAAACCGATGAAGGCCGGCGAGCCGCAGGGCGTTGTCTGCGGGCCCCATGGTCCGAACTCGTAGGCGTTGTAGACTTGGAAGGGCGACTCGCTGAGCGATACTCCAACGATCGGCGTGGCCAGCATTCCCCACGTTCCCCACGAGCTTCCGAAGCAAAGCGGCATCGTCTGGAAAAAAACCGGATGATTCCAATACCACTGCCACCACCCAGGCCTGCCGGGAATCGCCTGCGGTTGCGTGTTCGAGACGGGGACGACTACCGCGACAGGCTTGCGAGGAGCCACGATGGGGGCTGGGTTCGCCACAATCGGCACCGCGGGAGCGACCACAGGCGGCGGGTGAGCTACGACGATCGGCGCGGGACGAACGGGGACCGGCGCGGCGCGCACGATGACGGGCGTGTTTCGGACGGGAGGAACGTGCTGCGCGAGCGCGACGCCGGATGAGCCCGCGCCGAGCACCGCAAGGAACGATAGGAAGCGAATCACGCCGTCGGTGTACTTCCGCACCCTGCGAGCCCTGCTCCTACCGGTGAACTCACCACGGGTTCCGTCACGCATTCGGTCGCGAAATAGAGGCTGAAGGCGATAAGCCGCCGGTTTGCACAGTACGCGAACCCGAGATACAGCGACGGCGAAACGTTTCGTATTTCGTCGCGTATCCAACACGCAAGCGTTGAGGTCTTCGAGTAATCGATGACGATGCACGAGCGGCCGTCGAATCGACTCGTACCCGCGTAGACTTCGGCAGAAATGGCATTG
>JAFAQW010000003.1 GCA_019245995.1 Vulcanimicrobiota bacterium
TCGGGCCGCCGCCGTCACGAGCGCGCGCGAGCGCTTCCTTCACTGCCGCATAGCACGCCAGCGCGTCCATTCCATCTACGACGGCGCCGGCTACTCCGTAGCCGTGCGCGCGCTTGTAGACGTCCGGCTGCGCCATCTGTTTCTCCAGGGGGGTCGAGATGGCCCATTCGTTGTTTTCGCACAGAAAGACGATCGGGAGCCGATGAACGGCGGCGAAGTTCAGCGATTCATGCCATTCGCCTTCGCTCGTTGCGCCGTCGCCAAAGGTGGTCAGGACGGCGCGGCCCGCCGCACGAAAATACTTCAGCGCGTATGCAGCCCCGACGGCGTGCGGCAGTTGCGCCGCGATGACCGAGCTGATCGTGTGCAATCCAAGGCGCCGGCTGGCATAGTGATGCGGGAACTGTCGCCCGGCGGAGTGGTCGGCGGCGCGCGCGAAGAGCGAGAGCAGCACTTCGTACGGCGTCACGCCGATGCCGAGCGCCAGGCCGAGATCGCGATAGTACGGAACAAGGATATCCTCGCCCCGCGAAAAGGCCATCGCGGCGCCCGCCTGCACCGCTTCGTGCCCTTCGCTCGCCGACGCAAAAGGAATCTTTCCCTGACGATTGAGCTGAAAGCCACGATTTTCCAACATCCGCTGCAACAGCATCGTACGGAATATGGCGACGAGCTGTTCGTTGCGTAGACCGTGTCGCTCGAGAGCCGGCTTCGGCTCGGTCTTGCTCACGAGGGCGTAGTCGTTCCCCGGCGCGAGCAAATCCTGCGCGGAGGTGGCTCTCGGCGACGAGTCCAAAAGGCGAGCGAGATGTGGTGTAAGGCCGCGGCCTTTTGCGCGCTATTTCCGTGCCTTTGCGTGGCGGCGAACGCCTCGGATATGGGAAGTCGCGCGGCGGTGGAGTTTTGCCCCGCGACGCTCGTTGCATTGCACCCGACCTCGGATGTCGACGCCCCACGCGCCCGCGAGAGCGCCGACGTCCAGCGGACGGGCAATCCGTCAACCGACTTTACCTATCATCTCATCGCGCAAACGCCGCGCACTCTCGTCACGGCAACGATGGTCGCGGACACCGATGGCGGTTGGCACGAATGGCACGTCGACAACGTCGCCATCTCGGAAAAGACGCCGGCGAATTGGTGGCTTCCGCCGGCCATTGCGACATCGCCGTACGCGCGTTCCGGAAGGCTGACGGTGTCGTTTCCGCGCCCCGTCAGCGTGCGCCACGCCTGGGTCGCGGCCGCGCAAGCCAGGGGCGACAACGCGCCGGTCGGGGGTGACGCGGGAATGGCAAACTGCGACGTGCCGGGTTTTTTCGCGCGTGCGTACGATTCGCAACGCGAACCGCCGCTTGGAGAGATGCCTCCCCCGTCTCCCGCGCCCTGGTCCCCCGATCCGCCGGTGACGGCGGCATCGAGTCGCGCGCAGCGCACCGCGGAACCATTGTCGACCGACTGCGCCAAGCCGTTCGGGCGAGTGGCCCTCAAAGAGGCGCAACAGCCGGACTATCCGTACGAAGCGCTCGCGGACGTGCGGCCGTACTCCGTCGAGGTTGCTGCTGCAATCGGCGCCCACAACGACGTCGTGGATGCCTGGATTTACTATAGCTCCGGCAACCGGAGTCTGGATTTGAGCGCGCTGAGGGCCGCGCGTGCTTCCAAGTATTTTTCGGCCGTTTCGTACTGCCGGACCGTGCCGGGGTACTTTTTGTTCCGAGCGGATTATTGGCCGGGGCCGTGACGACGCGTTTAGCGCCCGGCGGCGAAGATCTCTTGGACGAGCTGGTCCGTTACCGCCGGCACTTTCATCAACATCCCGAACTATCGCTGCAGGAACACGCAACGGCCGGATTCATCGAACGCGAGCTGCACGCATTTGGATACGACTCGCTGCGTACCGGCGTGGGGAAGACGGGGATCCTCGCGACGCTGGTGGGAGGCCGCACGGGGCCCGTAACGCTATTGCGCGCCGACATGGATGCGTTGCCAATCGAAGAGCTCAACGACGCACCGTACCGATCGCGCAACGCCGGCGTGATGCACGCGTGCGGTCACGACGGGCACATGGCGATTTTGCTGACGGCGGCGCGCGTCTTGCGGGAGCGCGCCACCGACATAGCGGGCACCGTCGTCTTCTGCTTCCAGCCGGGCGAAGAGGGCTATGCCGGCAACAAACTGATGATCGAAGACGGCGCGCTGGAGAATCCCCACGTCGACAGGACCGTGGCGCTTCATCTTTACAGCGGACTGGACGCCGGGAGGATCGGCGTGCGCGATGGACCGTTCTTCGCCTCCTCTGACCGCTTCGAGATCGACCTCGCCGGCAAGGGCGGCCACGGCGCGATGCCGCAAAGCGCAGTGGACCCCGTGGTGGGCGCAGCCTACTTGGTGACGCTGCTGCAGAGCATCGTCAGCCGTGAAGTCGCGCCGCAGCAGCCGGCGGTCGTTACCGTCGGTGCGCTGCAGGCCGGCACGACCTTCAACGTCATTCCGGAGCGTGCGGCGCTCCAGGGAACCGTCCGCGCCTTCGACGCGGCCGTTCGGCAACAGCTTCCGGAGCGCATCGAGCGCGTCGTCGCAGGACTCGCCGAAGCGATGCGGCTGGAGTACCGTTTTCAGTACCACTTCGTCTATCCGCCGACCGTCAACGACGCAGCGGTGAACGGCGTGGTTCGCGAGGTAGCGCGCGAGGTGGTCGGCGCGCAAGACGTCGTCGATCCGCACGATACGGTCATGTGGTCCGAAGATATGTCCTTCATGCAGGAGCAGCGCCCCGGTGCCTATTTTTTGGTCGGCTCGCGTGGCCACCGGCAGGGAGGGACGCCGCAGCATAGCGCGCATTTCGACATCGACGAGCGCGCGCTCGGGGTCGGCCTCGATATGATGGTCGGCGTCGCGTTGCACGGCTGAGGGACGGCTTGACTCAACCGGACGTTCGCCGCTATGTGATCGTGGGAAACGGCTTCGCAGGTACGACGGCCGCGGAGCAGCTGCGCAAGCACGATCCCGCGTGCGAAATCACGCTGTTCGGCGACGAGCCCTATACGCTCTATAACCGTATCTCGCTGCCGCCCATGTTGCGCCGGCAGATCCCGGAGGAGAAGGTCACCATACGGGACCTCGCCTGGCACGAGAAAAACCGGATCGAGCTGCATCTTCGCACGCACGTGCAATGCATCGTCCCGCAAGAGCGCATCGTTCAGGTCGACGGGAGGTCGTATCCGTACGACGCGCTGCTGCTGGCGACCGGCGGACGGCCGGCGCCCATCGAGAAGCCGGGCGCGCCGGGCGCGGCAAACCTGTTTCCGTTTCAGTACCTGGACGACACGCGCGCGATCTCCGAGCAGATCGACCGGAGCGGAGCAGGGCTGGCAATCGGCGGCTCTTTCATCGCCTACGAGCTCGCAGAGGCGTTCGCGTCACGCAAACTGGAAACGCACTGGATCATGCGAGGACCGCGCGGGCTGCACCGGATCATCGACGAGATTGCCGGAGAGCTATTGCACGAAGCGGCGGCCGCCGACGGCGTAACGATGCACTACGGAGAAGAGATCGAGGAGTTCGTGCGCTCCAACGGCGAGATAACGAAGGTTCGCACGAGCAAGGGCGCCGAGATCGACGCGCAATGCTACGCATACGGTTTCGGTCTCATCATGAACACCGAGATCTGCAACGGTACGGGCATCGAGACGAGCAAGAACGGCATCCTTTGCAACGACCATCTGCAGACGAGCGTCCCAGGCATCTACGCGGCGGGCGACGTCGCCGATTTCTACGATCCGATTCTGGAAGTGCGCTACCGAATGGGGACGTGGAACAACGCGGGCGCACACGGCAAGGTCGCCGCCGTCAACATGCTGGGTGGGAGCGAGAAGTACCACGACGTTCCCGAGTATTCGTCCCTGCTCTTCAAGGGACAAACGATCACCCAGTTCGGACTCGGGACCGATTTACGCCAGGATCTGGAGATCGCGCGCAAGATCGACCGCGAGAAGAAGTGGTACCGCGCGCTCTTCTTTTGGGAGGAGCGGCTCGTGGGCGGGCTGATGCTGGGCAAAGGCAATCGGGCCGGCAAACGCAAGTACGTGGAGGCGATCAAATCGAAGCAGCGCTTTCCGAAGCCGGAATGGCACTCGATGCTTGAGTGGACGGCGTAGCGTTGTTCGCGCCGGTGCATGGGACCGATCTTTACTGTCTCACGCAGGTAGAAACCGGCGGCGACCTCGTGAACGCCTATTTTTTAGCAGGCGACTCCGGCAACGTTTTGATCGACCCTTTGCCGTTGGACGACACCGCGTACGAGTGGATCGAGCGCCGCGGCGGCGTCACGCAGGTCGTCGTTCTCTCAGGCGACAGAGAATCGCAGTCTCACGCGATTGCGGCGCGGTACGGCGCGCGGACCGTGACGCGGCCGGCGCACCGGGAAACCTTGGTCCGGGGCGTCTTTGCGATCGCCCTGCCCGACCAGCGTCGTGCGAATGCATTC
>JAFAQW010000007.1 GCA_019245995.1 Vulcanimicrobiota bacterium
GCATCCCAACCTCGATCAGGAGCCACCCGAGGCCGTACGCGACGAGATTCTGCGGGGGCGTGACGCGCTCTGGAGCTTGAGCCACGATCCGGCCGTCCGCAGCCTGATGCGCCCCCCGCACGGCCGCTATACGGAGCGAACGCTGCGGATCGCGCAGCAGTTGGGCTACTCCGTGGTGTTGTGGACCGACGACAGCGGCGATTGGCGCTTGCAAACCTCCGCGCGCATCGCACACCATCTGTTGACCAACGCCACTGCTCCCGAGATCGTCCTGCTGCACAGCGGGAAGCTCGCTACCATCGAGGCGCTGCCGAGCGTCGTGGAGCGCTTCAAGCGCGCCGGGTATCGTTTCGTCACGGTGGGCCAGATGCTGAAGCTCGTGCAAAACGACGAGCTCAACCATCCGTTGCGGCGCGCGGTTTAGCGTAGCAATGCCGCGTCAAATCATCGATACCGAATCGAGCCGGCCGGCGTACCGGCGCCGTCAGTTGCGCCAATTTCTCATCGTGCTTTTAGTCGTGATTCTGCTTGCCGTCGCCGCTTGGTTTCTGACGCACCGCGTCGCCGCCCAGGAAACCGGCGTTGCTGGGGGAAGCGCTGCCGGATGCTGTTTCGACCGACCGTTGCTTTCCTGACGCTTGGGCTGGCCGCCACGATCGTGGCGTGCACCAACCTCGGGCAAACGACTGGCGTCAACATCGGACCGAACTTCCCCTCGAAGACGCTGTACGCGACCAACAGCAACCAAAACGCGATCAGCATTTATAGCAACGGCGCGAAGAGCGGCAGCGGGCCGGCCTACCAAATCGGCGGATCCAGCACGACGCTGAACGCGCCGCGATACCTGGCTTTCGACCGTCACGACAACCTGTGGGTTACCAACTACAATCCCAGCACGAACAAGGCGCTCTTGGTCGAGTTCGAGGCGCTCGCGACGGGCAACGTCTTGCCGTTGCAGTCGGTGGCGCTCACTGGTCGCCCGCGCGGCATTGCGTTTACGCCGAAGATGAGCCCGTCGCCCGCCGCGAAACCGACGACGTCGCCGACGCCGATTCCGGACATCATGGCCGTGGCCGACACCAATCCGACCATGACGTATCCGCATCGCATCCTGCTGTTCGCGCCGGGCGCGACCACGCCGTACCAATCCATCGGCGGACCCAAGCCGATGCTCAAGCTGCCCGGCGGCGTGGCGATCGATCCGAACGGCTACATTTACGTGACGAACATTCAAGGTGCGCTGGTCGAGCAGTTCGCGATTCCGAGCCCGAAGCCGACCAAGAAGCCGACGCCGACGCCGTCGCCCAGCCCCACGCCCTCGACGACGCCCAGCGGCTCGCCGAGTCCGACGCCTTCGCCCTCACCGACGCCGACGCCGATCAACATTGCGCCGCGCTTCACGATCGGCCCGGCGAACGAGATCGTGACGCCGGTCGGCATCGGCCTCGACCAGTCCGGCAACATCTACATCGCGGACCAGGGCCGGCCGAAGGCCTCGTGCCGTTCGGCGAACGCGCCGGCGATCTTGGTCTTTCCGCCGTACGACGCGAAGCGCGGATATAGCAAACCGATACGCAAGATTCAGGGCTGTCACACCGGTTTGATTGCGCCGACCGACGTGAAGGTCGATTCGAGCGGGCTGATCTACGTGGCGGACACCACGAGCAGCGGCGCGGGCACGATCCTGATCTTCCCTGCGGGCGCCGGAGGCAACGGACACCATGACGTGCCGTCTACCAATTATCGGTCGCCCGGCGCGGTCACGGGGTTGGGAATCGTTCCCTAAGGTCAACCATGGCATTTCTCAAGACGATCATTGACGGCAACGAGCGCGAAGTCGCTCGTCTGCGACGAACCGCGCGCGCCGTCAACGCGCTGGAAAGCGCGATGTCCGCGCTTTCGGATAGCGAGCTGCGGGCGAAGACCGACGAGTTCCGGTCGCGGCTCGAAAAGGGCGAGTCGCTCGATGCGATGCTGCCCGAAACGTTCGCCGTCGTGCGCGAGGCGAGCCGGCGAACCGTCGGCATGCGTCACTTCGACGTGCAGATCATGGGCGGACAGGTGCTCTACGAAGGCCGCATCGCCGAGATGAAGACGGGCGAGGGCAAGACGCTCGTCGCGACCCTTCCCGTGTACGCGCGTGCCTTGGAGGGCCGCGGCGTGCACGTAGTGACGGTCAACGACTATCTCGCGCGACGCGACGCCGAGTGGATGGGGCCGATCTATCAGTTCTTGGGCTTGAGCGTCGGCATCATTCAGCACGGCCTTGATTCCGGGCAGCGCCGCACCGCGTATGGATGCGACGTCACGTACGTCACCAACAACGAGGTCGGCTTCGACTATCTCCGCGACAACATGGCGTGGCAGGTGGAAGATCTCGTGCAGCGTGAGCTCTACTTCGCGCTGGTAGATGAGGTCGACTCGATCCTCGTGGACGAGGCGCGCACGCCGCTGATCATCAGCGGGCCGTCGCAAGAGTCGGGAGAGCTCTACCAAAAATTCGCGCAAATCATTCCGCGCCTGAAGAAGGGCGAGGATTACACCGTCGACGAGAAGGCGCACGCCGTTCCCATCACGGAAGCGGGCGTCGCCAAGGTCGAGAAGATGCTCGGCATCACCAATCTCTACGAGCAGCGCAACATCGAGTTGACGCACCAGTTGAACGCCGCACTCAAGGCCTGGAATCTCTTTCACCTCGACCAGCAGTACATCGTGAAAGAGGGCA
>JAFAQW010000244.1 GCA_019245995.1 Vulcanimicrobiota bacterium
TTCGCCGCCGCGCTGAGCTGCGGCACGAGCGTGAACTCCTGGTAGATCATCCCGATGCCCAGACGCTGCGCTTCCTGCGGCGACTGGATCCGCGCGGGCGTGCCCGCCACGACGATCTCTCCCTCGTCGGCTTGGAGCGCCCCGGCCAAGATCTTCATCAACGTGGACTTGCCCGCGCCGTTTTCGCCGACGAGCGCCAACACTTCGCCGGGAAAGAGCTCGAGCGACACGCCGGAGAGCGCGCGAACGCCGGGAAAGCTTTTCCCGATGCCGCGCATCTGCAACAGCGGCGCGGTCAACTTACGGCGAGCTCGAGGTTAGCCCAACGGAGCTTTTCGTAAAGGTTCCGACGCCGATCTTTACCGCCGCGGGAGGCTTTCTGCCGGCGAAGTACGCCGCGATCGTGTCGATCGTCGTCGCGCCGATCTTCGCCGGATACTGAATGGCGTCGCCGTACATCTCGCCGTTGCCGATCGCGGATCGCGCTTCGGGCGTCGCGTCGTAGCCGATAACGGCGACCTTCCCCGTCATGTTCGCCGCGCGCACCGCGGCAAGCGCTCCGAGCGCGGAGTCGTCGTTGATGCCGAAGATGCCCTTCAGATCGCGGTGCGCTTGCAGAATATCGCCGGTGTCGCTGCTCGCCTTGTCCCTGGTTCCGCCGGAATCGATGTCCGCGACGATCGTCAGCTTCGGACAGCGCGCAGCGATCGCGCTTCTGAATCCCCGAACGCGATCCTGGACGCTCGTTACTTCAGGCTCGTCGAGAATGGCCACTGCCCCGCTGCCGCCCACCGCCTTGCACATCAGCGTACCGGCTTGGTAGCCGCCTTGAACGTTGTCGCTCGCGATGTGCGCCACGACGTGACCTTGTGTGCTCGTGCTCGCGATATCCGCGGTGAAAACCGGAATGCCGGCCGAATTGGCCTCCGTGATGGCGCTGCCGATCGCAGCCGAATCGTAAGGCGTCAGGACGATGGCGTCGACGCGTCGCGAGATAAAATCTTCAACCTGACTCTGCTGTTTGGCGTTGTCGCGTCCCGCGTCCACGACGATCAACGCGTATCCGCGCTTTGCCGCTTCGCCCCGCATTCCGGACTCCATGTCCTGATAAAATTGCGCTTCACGATTCTGGATCGAGACGCCGATCGTCTTGTGACCGCCCGCCGAAGCCGAGGGGGAGGCTGCCGATTGCGACGTCCCGTGCGAGCAGCCCGCCATTCCGGCGAGCAACGCCAAAGCGGTACGAGCGAGCGCCTTTTTCAACGCGTTCTCCTTATGAAAACTTAAGATAGGTCTCTCCTCTTTGTCCACAATCTTCGACATTACTCTTGTGTAATCTGTGGAGAACCCACGCGGTCTTCATCGAACCAGTGATCCTCCAGCGGGTTGCGCGCAAACTCCCGCGGCGACATTCCGCCGGGATTGCGTTCGAGCCAGGCCGCCGCGCGCCTCGCTAAGTACTCGAAGTCGTGGTATTGCGCTTGGCCGCGCGAGCGCCGCATGATCGCGACGGCCGGGGCAATCTGCCGCCAACAGTGGGCGATGAGCCGCGCGAACAGATCCATGAAGGTATCTTCCGACACAAGCCCGCGTTTGACGAGCGTTCCCATCTCGTTAAGCCAGTTGCACGCCACCATTTCCGGATGCGTCGCCGGATCGATGAAGCCGAGCGTTTCCAACTCGTGCCGGTACGCCGGATCGGCCAATCGCTGCGGTAGCTCGCGCTGGACGTACGTGAGCGCCGCTTGCAGCTCCGGCGCACGAAAGTCCCGTTCCAGCGAGAGCAATGCCTGCAGTTGATTGCCGGCGCGAATGTGGCGTAGTTGAAACAGCGCCGCTAAGACGCTCGCGCAAATGACGATGAGCGTGCCGGACTCCGCGAGCGCAGCGACCCATTGGGCATCCACGCCGCGACGATTCTTTCCTCGCTTGCTTCACCCCTAGACGCCGGCGCGATGGCGCGCAGACGAAGCGATAATGCTCTCGCTGGCATTTTCCGCGGCGATGCTCGGCATCGATGGGTACGTCGTTCGCGTTGAGGCGGACAGCGCGCCCGGCACGCCGGCATTTGCGATTATCGGACTTCCCGACCGCGCGCTCGGCGAGGCGCGCGAACGCGTGCGCGCCGCGATCATCAACTCCGGCTTCGCCTACCCCGCCGGCAGATTATTGGTCAACCTGTCGCCGGCCGACGTGCGCAAGGCCGGACCGGCATTCGATCTGGCGATCGCATTCGCGTTGATGGGCATCGACGAACAGGTCGACCGTCGCGCGTTGCAAGAGTTCATCTTGCTCGGAGAGCTCGCGCTTGACGGACGGCTCCAACCGGTCAGCGGCATCTTACCGATGGTGCTGGGAGCGCGCAATGCGGGCTTCACGAAGCTGATCGTGCCGGCAAGCAACGCGCACGAAGCCGCGCTCGTCGCGGGAACGCAGCTCTATCCCGTCGAGTCCCTTCGCAACGCGTTCGCGGTGGTCTGCGGCAACGGTGGGAAGTGGCGCCGCTCGTCGGCGCCGCCGGAACTGCGCCCCAACGACGAGTTGGTTCACGGCGATCTCACGGACGTGCGAGGACAGTCGGCGGCCAAACGCGCGTTGGAGATCGCCGCTGCGGGCGGACACAACCTGCTCCTCGTGGGGCCGCCCGGCTGCGGCAAGACGATGCTCGCGCGGCGCCTGCCCTCGATTCTTCCGCCGATGACCCCCGACGAGGCGCTCGAGGTGACGAAGATCTATAGCGTCGCGGGACTTTTGCTGGCACGCTCGGCCATCGTGAGCGCGCGGCCGTTTCGTTTTCCGCATCACACGATCAGCCAAACCGCGCTCGTGGGCGGCGGCGCGCTTGCGAAACCGGGCGAGATCTCGCTGGCACACCACGGCGTGCTCTTCCTCGACGAGTTGCCGGAGTTCACGCGCAGCGCCATCGAGGTGTTGCGGCAGCCTTTGGAAGAGGGCTCCGTGACCATTGCGCGCGCAGCCGGTACGTTTACGTATCCCGCGCAATTTCAGCTCGTGGCGTCCATGAACCCATGTCCGTGTGGCTATCGCGGCACGCGAACAGTCGAATGCCGCTGCGACGACGCCATGGTGGCGAAATACGTCAGCAAACTCTCCGGTCCGCTCCTCGATCGCATCGATCTGCAGATCGAGATCGCGCGCGTAGCGTTCGACGACATGGTACGATACGGCGGAGGGGAACGATCCGCGACCATTCGCGAGCGCGTCGTCGCCGCGCGGGGCCGTCAGCGCGCACGCTTCGCCGAAACGCCGTTCGCCTGCAATGCCGACATAGCTCCGAGCGCGATGCGGCGCTACTGTGCGCTCGACGAGCCCGCGCTACGGCTGCTGGGGCACGCCAGCGCGAAGCGCCAGTTCTCGGCTCGCGCCCTCGACCGGATCACGCGCGTTGCGCGAACGATCGCCGACCTCGCGGGAGAGCGCGATATTCGCAGCGAGCACATCGCGGAAGCGATTCAGTATCGCAGTTTAGAGCGGCTCGCCGCCGCCGCGTGACGTCGCGCGGCCGCTACGTCGCTTCGAGCTGCGGAACCGCGTCGCCGTCGAGAAAAACGCCGAGCTCGCCCGCCGCAAACTGCAGGCCGGCCCAAAACGGCCCGAACTCGCCATAGCGCGCGCTCACTTCGTCGAAGCGCATCTCGTAGATCAGCTTCTTGAAAACGAGCGGATCGTCGGCGTACAGATCCACGCCCCATTCGAAGTCGTCGAAGCCGATGGATCCGGAGATGACCTGCGTGACCTGGCCGTGGTACGAACGGCCAACGACACCGTGCTGGCTCATCATTTTCGCGCGCGCCTCGTAACCGAGGATGTACCAGTTCTGCACCTCGCCGCGGCGCTTATTCATCGGATAGAAACACTGATACCGGCGCAACGGAATGCGCGCCGTCAGGCGGGGCGCGACGTACGGACTCTCGGCCTGCGCTCGCATCAACTCGTCGAAGGCGGCCACCCATTCTGCCGACTGCGGTGGGAGGCCGCGCCGCGTCAGCTCCGCGTGAATCTTCGCGGTGGCGTCGTAGAGACCCAACTCGAGCACCGAGACGTAGGAATCGCGCGGTATCAGATAATCGCGTAGTTCCAGCTTATCCACGAGCGTCTGCGCGTACGCCAAACCGTCGAAGGTTCGCGCGTAGTGCGTGAGCATGAGGTCGGCCTTGTGGCCGACGACCTGCGTCAACCCCAAGTCTCCCTCGTTGTTGCCCTTGAGATGGTCGAACAGATCGATCGCGTGGCCCGCGCACCTTCTCCGTCGCTTATCCGTCAGCGCGTCCCATTGGAGGCGGTGCAACGAAAACATGCGATGGAGGATCCACCAGCCCTCCAGCGATTCAGGGACGTTCGGATCGCGCACGCTATCCTTCGTTCAAGTGACCGCGCACGAGCACTTTCGCGCGTTTGACTTCCGCCTCTACTTCGGCTTCGAGCTGGTCGGGGCGCTCGCGATACTTCGCCCACAGCGGCGGCGTGTGCGCGATGTCGTTGAGCACGCGGGCGTAGACGGCGTTGACCGGCGTCGGCACGCCGCGGTCGCGCCCCGCCGCGGCCACCGCCCCGTTGAGCACGTCCACTTCGGTCTGCGGCTTCGCGCGACGCAAATCGAGCAGCAGCGAGGGTGGCTTGGTTCCCCGCGCTCCTGCGATCGTGTGCGCGAGCAGCGTGCGCGAGAGCGGAGTTGGGAGGGTCGCGACCGCGAACAGACCGCGCACCGGATAGCGGGGAAGGTCGATCGGATTGAGGCCGAGCGACTGCATCACGGCTCGCACTTCGCGAATCATGCGGATCTCGAGCGTGAAGATGCGATCGAAGTGCACGAAGCGGTTCGGTAAAACGTTGAGAATCGCGCAACTCGCGTTCGCTACGACGTTGAGCGCCAGT
Source organism: Vulcanimicrobiota bacterium (assembly GCA_019245995.1). GTDB lineage: Bacteria > Vulcanimicrobiota > Vulcanimicrobiia > Vulcanimicrobiales > Vulcanimicrobiaceae > Cybelea. Next base: position 4,897 of record JAFAQW010000244.1, read on the forward strand.
TTGCTCCACTTCAGCGCGCGCCAGTTCTCGACGACGCGTACCGTCAACCCCGTGCTCGCAAACGTGGCCGCAAGCCAGTTGTACGCGTTCGCGCCGGTCGGCGCGAGCGCCAACCCGCCCTCTTTCGCCGGCCGCGCATTGCCGTCGCGATCCCGGTCGACGGGCGTCGTAAGCGCCGCGGCCACGACATTGTCCGGGCCGAAGGCTTGTCCGAGCCGCTCTTCGTTGCCGACGCCGTTTTGCGGCGAAACGAAGACACACTTTTGCGGAAACGCGATCGCCTTGCGCAAGGTTTCTATTGCGGCCGCCGTGTCGTACGCTTTCGTCGCGACGATCGCCACGTCGGCGTCGTACGGTTGCACGTCGTGAAGATTTCGCGGCGCATAGCAGACGTCCACGCCGACGTTGCGCAGCAGGTCGCCTAGATACGTCCCGACCGCGCCCTTGCCGACGATGTACAGGTTCACGCGGAGACGCCGGTCGAGCCGAACCCGCCCTCGGCTCGCACCGTAGGCGGCAGTTCATCCACCGATTCGAAGGTCGCGCGCGCCACCGGTGCGACCACCATTTGCGCGATGCGGTCGCCTCGCCGAATGACGACGGGCTCCGTCCCGAGATTCGCGAGCACGACGCAGAGCTCGCCGCGATAATCCGCGTCGATCGTACCGGGCGAGTTCAGACACGTAATGCCGCTGCGGACCGCCAAACCGCTGCGCGGGCGAATCTGCGCCTCGTAGCCGTGTGGCAGCGCGATCGAAAAGCCGGTGGGTACCAAGGCCCTCGCGCCCGGCAGCAGCGTGAGCGCTTCGCGAACGGCGGCGCAGAGGTCGGCGCCCGCGGCATGCTCCGTCATGTAACTCGGCTGGGGCAAGCCCTCGCCGTGCGGCAAGCGCTGCAGGGCGACGACGACGCGCGAAGCTCCCGCCTTCGGAACAGCCATTTATCGCGCCACTACAGTTGGGCCAGTTCTTCGCGGAAGCTTTCGACGTCGCCAAAGGAACGGTAGACGCTCGCGAAGCGAATGTACGCGACGGGATCGAGACCTCGCAGCGCCTCCATCAGCTTCTCGCCGACGAGGGCCGACGCAACCTCGTTTTCGCCGCGCGCGAAGAGCTCGCGTTCCAGCTCGGACGCGACGGCCTCCATGCGCGCCTCCGAGATTGGCCGCTTCTCGCACGCCTTGCGCAAGCCGGTGATGATCTTCTCGCGGCTGTACTGCTCCCGCCGCCCGTCCTTCTTCACAACAAAGAGGCGAGGCGCTTCCATTCGCTCGTAGGTCGTGAAGCGGTGCTTGCAGCGCGGATCGAGGCATTCGCGCCGCCGCCGAACGACGGTCTCGTCGTCGCGTGAGTCAACGACGCGCGTCTCACTCTTGCGGCAGGTTGGGCAGGTCAGCGGTACGTCTCTCCACCCACGGCATATCTTGTGGGTGCGTGTATTATACGTCACTACCGGTGGACGACGCAAAAAGTCCCAGGGTGCCGGCGGCACGCTGGGACCGGTGCGTCCACAGGCTAGCTAGAGCGCGAGTCCTTACGCCGACCCGATCTTAAACATCTTCGTCCCGCAGACGGGGCACTTGCCCTCCGTCGCGGGGCGGCCGTTCTTCATGGTGATCGCGACGGCATCTTTGATCTCTCGTTTCGCCTTGCACTTGACGCAATAGGCCTCTGCTGCCAAAAGTGGTCCCTCCGTGGGGCCCGCTATTCCGTCGGCGCGCTCGAATCCCCCTCGTGGGAAGCGATTGCCTTGGGGCCGGCACCGCGTGAATGGAGCCGGGATGTGGCAGCCGCTCTACCTGGACCGGGCCGCCGTCGAGTGCGCGCGGGCGGGCCGTCCCCTCGAGATCAAAGCTGCGGGGCTGTGGTGCTACGGTGACTTGCGCGGCCTGTCCCTTCCCTGCGTGGCGATCGTGGGCACTCGGGCGGCGACGGCGTACGGCCGGGCCATAGCGACGCGTCTGGCGGCGGATCTCGGCCGGGCAGGCTGTTGCGTGGTCTCGGGGCTCGCGCTCGGGATCGACGCCGCGGCGCACGAAGGCGCGCTCGCTGCGGGCGCCCCGACGGTCGGAATCCTCGGCGGCGGCCATCGCTGCTTCTTTCCCCGTCGCAATCGGACGCTGGCCGAGCGGGTCGTCGGCGGCGGCGGCGCCATCCTCTCGCCCTATCCTCCAGATCATCCCGCGGCGCCGCACCAGTTTTTGCAGCGCAACGGCATCGTGGCGGCGTTGGCCGATGCGGTCGTCGTCGTCGAGGCTCCCGCTCGCAGCGGTGCGTTGAACACGGCCGGTTGGGCCGCCGGGCGTATCCCCGTGCTGGCGGTGCCGGGCGACGTCGATCGCAAGCACGTCCAGGGCTGTCTCGCGCTGATCCGCGACGGTGCCACGCTGGCACGTGGCGCTGAGGACGTCCTCGAGGCGTTAGGCCACGCGCCGGCGGCGCCGTTGACAACGCGCGCAACATCGCCGCGCGATGATGCGTCGGCAACCGTACTCTGCGCGATTGAAGGAGGCGCTTCGACGCTCGACGAGATCGTGAACGCAGGCAAACTGGAAGCGGCGGCCGCGCTGGCCGCGCTCTCCGTGCTGGAGCTAGAGGGAATCGTGGAGCCGCGCGGCGGTTTGCAGTACGCGCGGGTCGGCGCTGCATCGGATGGCGAAGATGCGCGCCGATGATCGACGAAGCACTGCGTCGCTTTGGTGAGGCTGCCGCCGACGTCGTTGCGAGGTCGTACGGCGGAGCGTCGGCGCCGGTGCTGTTTCAAGCGCCCCGCCGGCCGGAGTTCGGTGACTTCGCAACGACGTTAGCCTTCTCGCTTGCCAAAGACGCGCGCCGCCCGCCCGCGGAACTCGCCTCCGCCATCGTCGCGCAACTGACGCGCGAACACGATTCGTTACGCGAGCTCTTCAGCGCGATCGACGCCGTGGGCGGTTTCATCAACCTGCGCGTCGCGCCGAGCGTCTGGCAGGCCGCGCTGGCGCGCGTTCTGCGAGAGGGGGAACGCTTCGGCGAGTCGCCGTCCAACGGCGTACGCGTTTCGCTCGAGTTCGGCAGCGCGAACCCCACCGGACCGCTGGTCGTCGTCCAGGGCCGCTCGATGTCAATCGGCGCGACGCTGGCCAATGTGCTGCGCTTCTGCGGTTACGACGTCTTTCGAGAATGGATCATCAACGACGCCGGCGGGCAGCTGGATGCGCTCGCGCGTTCGCTGTACGCGCGTTATCGGCAGCTCTCCGATCCCGCGTACTCTTTTCCGCAAGACGGCTATCCCGGCGAGTATCTCGTGGAACTCGCGCGCGCAGTTCGCGAGCGCGACGGCGACCGCTGGACCGGCGCGCCGGAATCGGATTGGCTGCCGTACTTTGCGAAGTTTGGGCGGGATGCCATCGTGGCCGATCAGCAGCGCACGGCGCAGCGCTTCGGCGTGGCGTACGATCGATGGCAGAGCGAGGCCGAACTTCATGCAAGCGGGGCCGTTTCGCAGGGAGTGAGCCGCTTACGCGAACTGGACCTCACGTACGAAGAGGACGGCGCGCTGTTCTTCCGCGCAACGCAGTTTGGGGACGACAAGGACCGGGTCTTGCTGCGGCGCGACGGACGACCGACGTACTTTTGCATGGACGTGGCGTATCACTATCAGAAACTGCGCGCAAACGATCGCGTTGTTGATATTCTCGGCCCCGACCACCACGGTTACATCGAACGGCTGAAGGGCTTGGCGTCGGCATTGGGGTATCCCGGGCGGCTCGACATCGCCATCGTGCAACAGGTCGCGCTGATGCGTGGAAAGCAACAGGTCGCATTGAGCAAGCGCGCCGGCGAAATCGTATCGCTCGACGAAATTCTCGACGAAGTCGGCGTCGACGCGGCGCG
>JAFAQW010000249.1 GCA_019245995.1 Vulcanimicrobiota bacterium
CGAGCCTTCGACGTCCACGTGCGCCGGAGCGCCCAGTCGCACGAGCGCGCCGCCGATTCCTTGGCTCTTGTTGAACGCGGCGAGATCGCGAAACCACTGCGCGCAGGCCCCCGGACCGTTCCATTGATGCGGCGGAAACTCATCGACGATGCTCGCTTGCGACGCGCATGTCGCGACGGTGCGCCGCGCGTCCCCGGCGTTGAAGGCCGCGATGAACTGACGCACGGTTGCAAAGACCGCAACTTGTTCGGCTCGCAAGGCGGACGGAGACTGTGCGAACGCCGCACCGCCGGCGGCGGCCAATAGGATGGCCGAAAGACCGGCCCGCGCAAACAGCATCATCGGTACTCCTTTCAATGCCCAAAATGTTCGGCGATGAAGTCGATCCAGAAGTGAAAGACGTCGGCCGTGCGAACGGGATCGCCTGGAAAGTGGCCCTGCACGGGCCACACCCGTAACGTCGCGGCCTTATGGTTGTCCCGCAGCGCCCGCCAGTACATGGACGACGTGGCGAAAGGATCGCGGTTGTCGCCGACGTCCGAGAGTATCAGCACGGGCGTCGTGACGTTGCGCGCGTACTCGATGGCGGAGGCTCGGCGCCACTCGGCCGCGTTGCCCGCCACAAAGGGCGAGCCGTGAAAGAGCGCCGCGTCGGCGTCGCTGTCGTCCGCGGTGCCGTAGTCGGTGATCCAGTCGTTGACCGACGCGCCCGAGACGGCCGCTCGCCACAGGTGATACTTCGAGATCATCCACGCCGTCATGATGCCGCCGTACGACCAGCCGCAGACGGCAATGCGCGAGCGGTCGACGATGCCGCGCGCCTCGACAACCTTGAGCGCGGCAATGATGTCGCGTCCGGGCCCGGCTTCGACGTCGTACAGAATCGCGCGCTGATACTTCAGACCCAAGTTGGGGCTGCCGCGATAGTTCGGTCGCAGGACGAGCCACCCGCGCGCGGCCATCGCTTGCGCCCAGAAGTCGAATTCCAGCATCGAAGGATCAGTCGGACCACCGTGGATGAACACGACCAAAGGGTATTTGCGCGCGCTCGAAAAGTTCGGCGGCAGGTAGAGCACGCCGTCGGCGACCACGCCGGCGTCGCTGCGAAAGGTGATGCGTTCGCCGGCTCCCCACGAGTAGCTCGCCAGCGCCGCGTTCGCATCGGTGACTCTTTCGGTTCTGCCGTCGGGCGTGCGGACGAACAGTTCCGGGGGCTGTGCCGGCGCCGTCGCGATAAACGCCATGGTTCCGTCTCGCGCGACCGCATTGGCCAGCGCTGGCGCGTATGCGCCGCCCGTCGTCGTCAGCGGAACTCCCGGGGTGACGCCTCCCACGTCAATGCGCGCGGCGCGGCCATCGAGCGACAACCGATAGAGCGCGTTGGTCACGGCGTCCGGCGCTGCGACGATGAGGCCCTTCGAATCCCACGACCAGGCGGCGTCGGCGATGTCGCGGTCGAGCGAAGCGGAGAGAACTCGTCCCGCGCCGCCCGCGGGAGTCGTGACGTAGAGCCGCGTCAAGTTCACCTGGCCGTCGCCCGTGCTGTACGTATAGGCGACGTGCGAGCCGTCGGGCGAGAAGCGTGGATCGGCCTCCCACATCGAGCGACCCGTGAGCGCGCGCACGCGGCGGCTCGCAACGTCGAGCAGCGCGATGTGCGAGTAGTACGCGTCGTTGTAAATCGCGTTGCGGCACAGCGTGAAGGCGAGCGTTGCGCCGTCGGGCGACCACGATAACGTCGAACCGTCGGCGACGCTCTCCGGACCGGCGGTCAGTTGCGTCGCGGCGGCGCCGTCGAGGGGCAGCAAGAAGAGATGCGACGGCATCGCAGCGGAGGTTGCGACGATTGGTTCCGTCGTGAACAGAAAGCTATCGCGAAAGCGGTCCGCGCCCGTACGCTGCGGATCTGGGTCGGTCGCCGCGTACACCATGGCGCGGCCGTCGGGACGCCACGCGAACTGATTGACGCCCGCCTTGAGATGCGTGAGCGGCTTGGCCTCGCCGCCGTCGCTCGGCATAACGAAGATTTGCGGGGCGTTGTCGTCGCCGATTTTTTCGTCCGCCAAGAATGCGATCTGCGAGCCGTCGGGCGAGAAGGCCGGATCGCTCAAGCCCTTTCGGTCCGCGACCAGCGTCCGTACGCGGCGGGTCGTCAGATCGACCGCTACGAGATCGTTGGCGTAGCGGTCGTCGTCCCAGAGGATGCGCGACGCCACGACGACGGCGCGCGTTCGGTCGGGCGAGACCGCGGGTGCGCGCAGCGTCACGAGCTGTCGAACCGCGTCCTCCGTGACGGGTGGCGGCGCGCCCGCCGGCGCGGCCGCGAGGAGTAGCGTCGCTGCAAGCATACGCCGGGCGTTCGCTTTGGGGTATGAGCCTTCCATGCCGGTCGGCAAGTCCGTCCCCGCCGAATACTTCGTCGAGCTCTATCGCCGGGAGCTCGATCCGTGGAACTTCGCCGCAAGCGCGTACGAAGCGGAGAAATACCGGACGACGCTGCGTCTGCTGCCGCGCGCGCGATATCGCAACGCGTGCGAGCTCGGCTGTTCGATCGGCGTCTTCACCCGGTGCTGGCGCCGCGCTGCGGGCGCCTGCTGGCCGTCGACGTCTCCGACGTCGCGCTGGTTCACTGGACGCCGGCCACGCCCGGTCACGCGCTAAGCGCCGAGGAGGTACACGAGACGTTTCTGCACGACGCGCGTTTTCGGCAGTCGCCCACCACGAGGCGAAAACGTACCGGCTCGACGTCGTCCGCCGGCGCTAGGCGGCCGTGGGCTCCTCAGCGGCGTCGCTCAACGCGCGGAAGAGCATAATGCGATAGCCCTTGCTTTCGATCCCGATCGAAGTGACGCAAATCTCCTCGCGGGCGTAGACCGATTCGACGTCCCAATCGTCGCGCTCGCTATTGTAGACGCGCGTGTGGTACCTCGTTCCTCGTTCGAGCAGCTGGGAAAGGTCGAGCGGCACGTTCGTCGTCGCGTCGCTCACGTTGCCGACGAGCACCGCGATCTCGCGGTCGCGCTGCAGCGCGACGACGCGGGCGATGCGCGAAAAGATCGGAAGCTTGTCCGATACGTCGGTGTCGTAGAGCGAGTGTGCGGATTCGGTGTTAATCTCGCAGGTGGTGAAGATGGTCAACACGCCCTTGGTGCGCACCGCAAAGTAGGAGA
>JAFAQW010000277.1 GCA_019245995.1 Vulcanimicrobiota bacterium
ACCTCGTCAATCAGACCCGACACCTCGCGATGCTCTTGCTTGAGGATCGATAAGATATCCATGGCCGACTATCCCCGAGGCAATGGGCCGTTAAACGCCGTTAGCTCGGATGCGCCATGAAATAGAACATGCCGATCGTGGCGCCGCCCATCAGCGCGACGGTCGCCCAGCCCCACACGCGCGCCGCGGTCGAGCTCACCCAATCGCCCATCACTTTGCGGCTCGACGCCAGCCAAACGATCAGCGCGATCAGCGGCACGGCGGCGACGCCGTTGAGCACCGCCGCCCAAAACAGCGCCCGAATCGCGTCCACCTTCAGCAAATTCATTCCGATGCCCAGAAGGACGCCGCAAACGATGATGCCGTAGAAACGCGGCGCGCGGTGGAGCGGCTCGCTCAATCCTTCGCGAAACCTGAAGGTCTGCGCGGCGACGTAGGCCGACGACGTCGCGAGAACGGGAACCGCCAGAAAACCGGTGCCCACCATTCCCAACGCAAAGAGCAGCTCGGCGAACGGCCCCGCCAACGGCCGCAGGGCTTCGGCGGCCTGCTGTGCGGTCGCGATGTCGTGTCGCCCGCGCGCGCCGAGCGTCGAAGCCGTCGTGACGATGATGAAGAACGCCACGAGGTTCGAGAAAATCATGCCGGTGTTCACGTCGGCGTGCATGTTCCGAACGGAGCCCTCGTCGGTTCCGCGCCGCGCGGCGATCGTCGTCTTGCCCGCCTCCTTCTCTTCTTCAACCATGAGGGAGGACTGCCAGTAAAAGAGATAGGGCGTGATCGTCGTTCCGAGCACGCCGACCATCGTGGAAAGCCAGTTCGCGTCGAAGTGCACGCGTGGTACCGCGAAGTTCTCGAACACGTGCAACCATGGCGGACGCACTACGAAGGCGGTGATCACGTACGCCAGGAGCGCCAGGGTGAGCCATTTGAAAAGCCGCGCGATCGCCGCATAGGGCAGCCAAATCTGCGCGGCGATGAGCCCCACGCCGAAGAAAAAGACGAATGCGTCCACCGGCACCCGTACGACGAGGTGCGCGGCGTCCGCCATGCCGCCGATGTCGGCGCCGAGGTTGAACGTGTTGGCCACGATGACGAGGCCGGCCAGCCCATATGCGAGCCAGAGTGGAAGACGCTTGCGCATGATGGCGGCGATGCCCTCGCCGTTGACCATCGAGATGCGCGCGCACATCCCCTGAATCACGGCCATCATCGGCGTTGAGATCAACGTGAGCCACAGCATCGTGTAGCCCGTGGAAGCGCCGGCGACGGAATAGGTAGAGATGCCGGATGGATCGTCGTCTGCGGCGCCGGTGATCAGGCCGGGGCCGAGAATTGCAAAAAACTTGCGCAGGCGTTCCACTTCCGCAGTTTCTACCCCGCCCCGCCGTCTTTTGAATCTATTCCGCGCTGATGATGGTGCCTTGATCGTACGCGAGAAACGTCCAGCCGACGTCGCCTCGGCTCGCGGTTGCTCATTGCGGCAGCAACGCGCCGATCTCGCTGCCCGCGATCGCGCCGCGCACGGCGCCAAGGTTGCCGCGGGCGAGCGCAACCGCCGCTTCGTCGAGCGCCGTCATCGCGACGCGGTAGAGCGCGCCGCCGACGCTGACGCGACGCACGCCCGCCGCGGAGAGCTCCTCGAGCGAGACGGTCGCGTTAGCCGGCCCGATCAACACGTTCACCGGCTTGGGGGCGACGGCGCGAACGACCGCGACGACGGCGTCCATGTCCGGCAGGCCCGGCGCGTACAGCACGTCGGCACCGGCTTCCGCGAAGGCGGTGAGCCGGCGGATCGTGTCGTCGAGGTCGCCGCGGTCGTGCAAGTAGTTATCGGTGCGGCCGGTGAGAACGATGCGACCCCGCGCGGCGGTTGCCGCCGCGCGCACTCGCGCGACGGCCGCATCGAACTCGTGGATCGGATGCGCGGGATCGGCCGTGGTGTCCTCGATGCCGAGTCCCGCCAGGCCCGCTGCAACCGACGCCTGCACCGTCGCGGCGCAGTCCTGCGGCGACGCACCGAAGCCGTCTTCCAGATCGCCGTTGACTGGCAAACCGCTGATTTCGGAGAGAAATGCGGCGTGCGCGATCGCCTCATCGCGCGAAACCGCGTGCCTTCCGTCTTGGCGTCCGAGCGAAAACGCTAAACCAATCGACGTGCTGCCCAACGCTTGGAATCCCGCGCGCGTCAGCAATGCCGCCGAGGCGCCGTCCCATGCGTTTGGCATGATGAACGCGCGCGGACGCTCGTGCAAGGCGAGAAACCGCTCGTACTGCGAGGGCGGCATGCCGCGAGTTACTCCGCGAGCATTTCGCTGGCGACGACGCTCAGCGGCACCGTGCCGTGGGAGAGCAGATCGTCGTGGAACGCTTGCAGGGTGAAGGCGGGGCCCTTCGTGGCCTTATAGGCACGCAGCAACTCTTCGATCTGCGTTTTGCCGACGGCGTAATCGTACGCTTGGCCCGGTCCCAACGCGAAGCGGCTCACCTCTCCCCGCGCAGTCGCGGCATCGACGCCCGCGTTTTCGGTAAACCACTTCACCGCTTGTTCGAAGCTCCACGCGCCCGTCGCAAGCATGGGATCGACGATCGCGCGCGCTCCGCGAAGGCGTTCGAACTGCGCGACGGCGTACCGGCCGTCGAGGTCGCCGCCATAGAGGCCGTCGCGTTCCAGGAGCGCCTCCTCGTAAAAGGCCCAGCCTTCGGCGAAGACGCCGTCGAACGCGAAGCGCCGTACGGGATCTTCGTTGTGTTTCGCGATCGAGAACTGCAAAAAGTGCCCGGGGAAGCCTTCGTGGCCGCTCGTCATCAACACGCGATCCCGATCGAAGTCTTCGAAGATCGCCCCCGATGCGGCCGCCTTGGCCATCTGCGGATTGGGCGGCGGAACGAAATAGACGCCGTTGACTTCCTTCGAGAGAATGGGCGGCGGATTCATCGACGGTCCCGGCAGGATCGGCTGTAAGAACGGCGGCGTTTCGACGATCTTCATGCGGCCGACATACGCGGGAATCGTGACGATGCGCTTCGCGTTGATGAAGTCGCGCAGCGCGTCGAGCTGCGCCTGAAAAAACGCGAACTGCGCCTCTTTGGTCGTCGGGGTCATGCCGCCGCCGTTGGCCGCAGCCTGGACGGGGTTGGAAAGGTTTACGCCCTTGGCCTTGGCCTGCGACTTGATCTGGCGCTCTTGCGCCAGCGCCGCGTCGAGCGTCTTGCGTCCGATCGCCGCGATCTGCTGCGCGTCGTACGGCAGGAGCTGTTCGTCGCGCAGCATCGCGTTGTAGGCTTGCGCGCCCATGGCATAATTCGTGGGCCACGTCGCGGCGTTGGCTTTCATCCATCCCATCCAACTGGTCATCGCGGCGACGCAGGCGTCGCGCGCCTTGACGAAGCGCGCCTGCTGTTCTTTCGGAAGCTGGGCGGCCATCGGCGTCAGGATCCCGTTGAACAGCGCCGGCGCCATCGCGAGCTGCTGCAATCCGACTTCGGCTTGCAAGCGTCCGGGATGGGTGATCTGCGCCCGCTGCGCGGCCATCCATGCCGGCGCTTTCTCCAGCCGCGAGATCAGGTTGTTCCACCACACGCCCGAGTCTTGTTCGTCCTTGTGCAGCATCATGGTGAACACGATCCCCATGACGGTCAAGGGCGGTCCCGATGGATCCTTACCGGCCTCGATATCGGCAATCTGGCGGCGCTGCGTCCTGATGAACGCATGCATGAGCTTGATGTCGTTGCGATCGTGCAGGGTCGCGCCGGACATGTCGATCGCATCGACCTTTTTCTGATAGTCGTCGATGAGCTGTCTGAAACGCGCGATGCCGGCCGGCGTCGGGTCGCTCCAATCGGCGTCATGCGAGTAATCGCCCAAGAAGGTCGCCGTCTCCGGCGAAATAGCGAGGAACTCGTCGAGCGCCTGCATTTGTACGGCCGCGATCCGTTGCGCGGCCGTCTGCTGCGCGGAAACGCGCAGGGGAGAGCATAAAAAGAGTACGGCCGCTAGAGCGGCGAGGGTTCGTTCTTTCATTCCGGTCGTACGAGACACGGTTTCCAATTGTTTCAACGAGTTCTCCTCTGAGTGCTAGAGTTTGCCGGCGGCATGTAAGGTATTGTAGATCGCGACGACGAGTCTGCCCGCATGATCTTCCTTACCGTCGCATTGACTGTTCAGACCGAACGCGATTACCGCGTCTTGATTCGGAAAGTACACGTGCACCATGCGATAACCCAGCGTGATGCCCTCGTAGTACCATACCGTACCGGTTTCGGCCGTCGTCAGTTGCGCGACACCGAGGCCGAAGCCGCGCGGATCGTCGAGCGTCGTCTTGGCGATCGGTTTGCCGTTCTTGAGTGAAACCAGGCTCAAGAGCTCCGCGCGCTGCTTCGCGGGTAGAACGTTCCCGGCGTACAGGTCGCGGGCCCAGCGCGTCAGATCCTCGGGATCAGAGACGATGCCGCCGGCGCCCTGCATCGAAGAAACGCTGAAGTCTTTGACGTCTTGCCCGAGTAGCGGCAGCAGCGGCTGGTTATCGGCGTCGTGGCTGTAATAATAGCCCGACGCCATGCGGTCGCGAATGCCTTTCGCGTACTCGTACGGGGCGTAATAGGTATCGTCCAACCCGACGCCCCCGTGGAAAAAGCGACGCTCGACCTCATCGCCGTAGCTGCGCCCGGTCGCCTTTTCGACGATCATCTCGGCGAGCACGTAGTTGGTGTTCGAGTAGGAGTAGCCGGTGGTCGCGGGCGGCGCTCCCGCGGACGCCGGATAGACGTAGGCGACCAATTCTCGCAGCGTGAAATGACGTTGCGGGTTGTGGGCGTACGCGCGCAGCATCGCGGCGGTGTTCTCGTAGCCGGGAATGCCGCTGGTCATATTGAGAAGGCGGCGAATCGTCACGTGCTTCCAGGCAGGGTATTGCGGCAGCCACTGTCCGACCGTCTGGTCGATCGCGAGCTTGCCCTCGGCCTCGAGCTGCAAGATCATCGCCGCGGTAAACGCCTTGGTATTGCTGCCGATCTGCCACAACGTTTCGGCAGTGAGCGGCACGCCCGCGGCCGGGTACTGCGTCGTGCCGGTGACGACCTCGATATTTTCAGCAGACCCGTGGAGGCTGACGCTCAGCGCGATCCCCGAGATGTGCTCGACTTTGCCACGCGCCTGCAAGTAGGCCTCGAGATCGCGCTGCAACATCGCGTGTAGCGAAGGCGTCGCATCGGGTGGCCGAACGCCGAGCAGCACGATGGCGCACAAGAGGGCACCAAAGAATCGAGGCATGGGCCGCTTGCCTTCGAGTGGGTATAGAATTGGCACCTTCATCGGGAGGAAACATGATACGAGCGTCTTTTGTTCTCTTTGCACTCGTCGTGCTCAGCAACGGCGCGGCGCCCGCAGCGACCTGCTCCGGACCGAACCCCGCGATCGTCTCGGCGGCCGTGGGCAACGTCACGACCAGCGGCACGCTGAACACCTACCACATTACGGGAACGGTAACGAACCTCGGCAGCCAAGGGCAGCCCAGCCGAACGTTACAGTTCGTGGACATCTATCAGTATGGCAATAAGCTGGACAGCAAAGCCGTTCCGCCGCTGGCGCCGGGCCAGTCGTACCACTTCACCTACCAGTGGCAGCGCAACGTGGACGCGCGACACGGCTCGACGCCGCTTGAGTTTCGCATTCGGATGGTGCAAGGCTCAGACTGTAATCCAGCCAACGGAGTGCGCCGCCTAACGTTCTGACTCGAGGTATGCCACCTCGCTACCGCTGAATTTGTCATCCCGAGCCCGGCCGAGGGACGCTCGGTGGCATAGCCCGGTCGTCAGTGATTCTTTGTGTTTAAATTCGGAAGATTTCAGCGAAGCGGTTGAGCAACTGACGCTTACCGCGCACGCGCACGAGGCCGCTTTGCAATGCCTGCGCGGGCGTCAGCTCGCCTCCCATCAACGCGCGAATGCCCGGACCCGCCTCCATCGAGAGATCGGCGTCGGGCAACGGACCGGCCGCGGCCTGGACCGCCCGGTCCTGCACTGACGCGTGCACGACGATATCGCCGAGACGCAGTTCGTAGCCGGCGCGCAGCGTACCGGCCGATTCCGGCCGGAACGTCGACCGTAATGCCATCACCATGGAATCGGTTGTGATCACTTCGTCCGACGCCGGCTCGCCGAGCGCCTTCGCGCCCCAGCGTCCCATCGCGACGATAACCGGCTCAAGCTCGCGCCCGTAGTCCGTGAGCTCGTAGACCACCGCGCCGCTCGGTCGCGGCAGCACGCGGCGCGCCACCACGCCGGACTGCTCGAGATCTTTCAGCCGCGTGGTAAGCACGTTACTGGGGATGCCCGGCAACCCGCGCTGCAGGTCGGTGAAGCGCTTGGGCTCCACGAGCAGGTCCCGTAAAACGAGGAGGCTCCAGCGCTCGCCGATCATCTCGGCGGCGCGCGCCAGGCCGCAATATTGCCCGTAAGCGCGGTTCGCCACGATCCTACGGTACAGCAAACTTTATTTTCTGTAAAGTACTTGTTTTTGAAAAGTAAACTTGTTACAATGCCGCTACGCACACACCGGTTCGCAAGGAGGCACTCAAGTGGCTATGCTCCTACTCGCCCCGGCCCCAGCCGCTTCGACGGCAGGGCTCGCTCGCTACGGCGTAACGGCCGCCAGGATAGCGCTCGGCCTCGTCTTCACCCTCGCGGGCGGATCGATCTTCTTCCTCATCGGCCATCCGCCGGCGCCGCCTCCGGGGCTGGCGGGAACGTTTTTCCACGCGTTCTTTGCATCTCGTTGGGTTGTCTTCGTTGATCTCGCGGAGCTCTGCGCCGGCATCTTGCTGCTGCTCGATCGGTGGGTCCCGTTCGCGCTCGTGGTGCTGGCCGCCATTCTCTGCAACATCTTAGTCTTTCATGTCACGATGCAGCCCCAGACGCTCCCCTTACCATTGATCTTGACCGCGCTCTGGCTGGTCGTCGGCTATCGCCACCGCGCGACGCTGCTGTCGCTCTTCACGAAAGGATAGTCAATGAGCCTTCGTACCGAATATCCGGCGGGCGTACCGTGCTGGGTGGACACGCTGCAGCCGGATCCGCACGCGGCGATGCGATTCTACGGCCAGCTCTTTGGCTGGGAGTTTGCCGGCCCCGGCCACATGCCCGACGGCGGCGAGTACTACGTCGCGCAGTTGCGGGGGCTCGACGTTGCAGGAATCGGCTCCATGCCGAAAGCGAGCGCCGGGCCCGGCGCATTTTGGAACACCTACGTGGCGGTGGACGACCTTGATCGAGCCTGCGAA
>JAFAQW010000131.1 GCA_019245995.1 Vulcanimicrobiota bacterium
AATCAGGCCGTCGTCGTCGGACCGAACGCCGCGGGATGTGGTCCTGCCCCCGGCGGAACGAGCTGTCAGCTTCCTTTGGCGCTTCCCGCCGGTACCTACGTCGGAACCATTGCGGGAACGGCGGTCGCGTTCACCGTCGGAAGCGCCGCCAACAACCCAATCGCCTTAACGCTCGGAGGGGTGCCGGCGCAAGTCGCCATCGTTCCGGCGTCGCCGCTCAGCGTCAACAACGGGCAAGGCGCCATCGACCTGTACGGCGGCGGACGCCATCCCTTGGTCGCCGAGATGCTTGACGCGAACCAAAACGTGATCGTGGGTTCGGCCTCCGGCTTTTCGATGAGCCAAGCCGGAGGATCGCTCCCGCTCGCGGTGACCGCAGCAAAGACCGTCGCGCCGAATCTCTTCTACGTGTCGGGGCCGGCTTCGAACGGTTCGGCGTTGTTGCGCGTGACCGCAACGTCGATCGGTCCGTCGAGTCCGTGCTTCTCCGGCGGTGCCGCATGCACCGGAACCGCGCGGGTCGCGGTCCGCCAAATCGTCGCCGTGGCAAATTCGAACCTCAACAGCGTCACGCTCTACGTGAACGGCCAGAACGCTCCCATCGCAACGATCGCAAGCGGCATTGCGAATCCCCAGGCGTTGATCTTCGACCCGAGCGGAAACCTTTTCGTGGCGAATCAGCTCGGCAGCGTGACCGAGTACGCGCCACCGTACACACAGCCCCCCAACGTCATCGCCACCGGCGTCACGCATCCGCAGGCGCTTGCGCTCGACGGACACGGTAATCTCTTCGTGGCAAATGGAAACGGCAGCAATACCGTAACGGTCTATGCGCCGCCATACGGAGGAGCGCCCACGCAAATTATTTCATATCAAGTGGACGACCCGGTTGGGTTAGCGCTCGACTCCGGCGCCGATCTCTTCGTGCTCAACTCCGCCTCGAATTCCGTCGCCGAGTATGCGCCTCCGTACAGCGGCAGTCCCACCTCAATTTCGAAGGGGCTAAGCGCGCCGAGCTCCTTGGCATTGGATTCGCGCGGCGATCTCTTCGTCGCAAATCTGACCTCCACGCCGAACTCCGTCGTCGAGTACGTTCCGCCCTACTCAAACCAAAGCGCTCCGGTCGCGACGATCACCAACGGCATCAGCGAGCAGGGCAGCATCGCGCTCGGCCAATCGTCGGCGCTCTTCGTCCCGAATCAGGGCGCCAACTCGGTCACCCAGTATACCGCGCCGTATACGAACGCGCCGGTAACGATTACCGGCGGTCAGAGCGAGCCGATTGCGCTGGCGATCGACGTGCTCGGCAACCTCTACGTCGCGAATCACGGGAACAACACGGTGACGCTCTACGCGCCGCCCTACAACGGCGCGTCCTGGACGACGTTCTCAACGGGAGTCGGCGCCCCCGTCGCGCTGGCGCTTTCGCCGCCGACGGGCGCGAGCGCCGCCGTCTTGCCCTAGGCGCCTTTCCCCTACGCGGCCGCGACGCGAAGTTCGTCGCCGTCCAGCGTTACGTTGGCGGCGGCGCCGTCGCGCAGCTCCCCACGCAGTAACGCGGTGGAGAGCGGGGTCGAGATATAGTGCGAGACCGTTCGAGAAACGTAGCGCGCGCCTGTGCCGGCCGCCATCGAGACTCGAGCGAGGTAGAGTTTTGCATCGGGGGACAGGTACAGCCGCACGTTACGCGCCGTCAAGCGTTGCGCGAGCATGTTGACGTGGATTTCGACGATCGCTTCGATTTGCGTCTCGCCGAGTTCGGCGAACGGTATGATGTCGTCGATCCGATCGAGTAGCTCGCGGCGCAACGCGATCGGCACGTCCTCCTGGTCGAGGTTGGTCGTCAAGACGATCAGCGCGTTGCGGAAGTCGATCGTTCGTCCCTTGGAATCGGTGACGCGCCCGTCGTCGAGAATTTGCAACAGGATGGCGGCAACGTCCGGATGCGCCTTCTCGAGCTCGTCGAAGAGCACGACACAGTAGGGTCGCCGGCGAACCGGCTCCGTCAGTTGCGCCGCCTCCTCGTGGCCGGCATACCCCGGCGGCGCGCCCAACAGCCGCGAAACGGTATGGGGCTCCGTGAACTCGGAGAGATCGATGCGCACGAGCGCCGCGTCGCTGCCGAAGAGCGCCGCGGCCAGCGCCTTCGCAAGCTCGGTCTTCCCGACACCGCTCGGGCCGCGAAACAGAAAACTGCCGAGCGGCTTACTCGGATCGTGCAGGCCGGTGCGTGCGCGCCGGATGGCGTTGCAGACGCGCGCGATGGCCGCGTCTTGCCCGATGACGCGGGCCGAGAGGGTCCGCTCGAGCTCCAGCAAGCGCTGCGCCTGTGATTCGGTCAGGGACTCTTGCGGTATGCCGGTCCAGCGCGTGACGATAGCCGCGACGTCGCGGCTCGTGACCGCCGGCATCTCGACGGCCCCCTTGTTGGCAAGCGCGACGGATGCCGCCGCCTCGTCGACTAAGTCGATCGCCTTATCTGGCAGGAAACGGTCGGCAATGAACCGCGCCGAGAGTTGCGCCGCTGCTTCAACGGCGTCTTCCTGGATGCGCACGTTGTGATGCTTGGCGTAGCGCTCGCGCAATCCGCGTAGAATTGCGACCGTTTCGTCGATGGACGGTTCCTCGACCATGACGGGTTGAAAGCGGCGCTCGAGCGCGGCATCGGATTCGATGTACTTGCGGTATTCATCGAAGGTCGTCGCGCCGATGCACTGCAGTTCGCCGCGCGCGAGTTCTGGTTTGATCATCGTGCTTAAATCGAGCGGCGCGCCCTCAGCCGCGCCCGCGCCGACGAGCGTGTGCAACTCGTCGATGAACAGCACGACGTCGCGAGCGCTGCGCTTGACCTCATCGAGGATGCGCTTGACGCGGCCCTCGAACTCGCCGCGGTATTTCGTTCCTGCGACGAGCGGCCCAAGCGAGAGCGCGAGAATCCGCTTGCCGCGCAGCGACGGTGGGGCCTCGCCCGCAACGATGCGCGCGGCGAGGCCTTCGACGATGGCGGTCTTGCCCACGCCGGGTTCGCCCACCAAACAGGGATTATTCTTGCTGCGCCGCGCCAAAATAGAGACGACGCGGTCGATCTCGCGATCGCGCCCGATCACGGGATCGAGCTTGCCGTCGCGAGCGAGCTGCGTGAGATCGCGCGAATAGGCCGAGAGCGTCGGCGTGCCGCCGCGCAACCGCTTGCCGAGCTCGTCGAGCGTCGAGCCGCCGCGACTCTCGCCTTGTAAGCGCTCGGCCAGGACGGCGCCGCCCGCGATGATGCCGGCCGCGGCGAGGGCCGCGCCGATGAACGGCAGCGTGCCCGCCACGGCGCGCCGCTGCGCGCAACCGGCGCACAACGCACGACCGGCGTGCGAGGTCACCGCGGGGCGCGCCGAGCAGCCTTCACAAAGGGACGTCATCGTTGCACTCTACTATCTCGGCAGGCGCCGAGTTTCGGCTTAGGGGCCGGCGATGAAGACCACGCTAACGGCGACGGTCACGTTCACGTTCGATTGATCGAACTGGGTCGGCTCCTTCGCGACGGCCGCTCGCATCATCGGCACCGGGGACGGCGGCTGCAGGCCGCCGTTGAGTTCCAGTCGTTTGATGCCGAGGATACGCAAGCCGGCTGCCGCCGCGACGGCCATCGCGTTGGCGCGCGCCTCTGCCACGGCTTTCGAAGCGGCCTCGCTTCGCGCGATCGTGGGATCCGACAGGCCAAACGTTACGCCGTCAATAGCCGTGGCACCCGAGCCGACGCACGCGTCGCTGACGCGACCCGTTTCGCCGATGCGGCGAACCTTCACGGAGAAACTGCGTGAAACGGTATAGCCGTAGCGCTCTCCGGGATTCGAACCGGTCGAGGGTCGCGGATTGTAACCGACGTTGTAATATGCAAGCGTGACGTCGCTGCGAGAGATGCCGAGCTTGGC
>JAFAQW010000038.1 GCA_019245995.1 Vulcanimicrobiota bacterium
GGAGCGCCTGCAAGGCGAAGGTGCGCGCGTTCGCGTCTGCAGCGACTCCGAGAAAATCGCGGTCTGCGGCGACGAAGCCTGGATCGGTTCGGCCAATGCGACGGCGGCCTTCGGCGAGTCGGACATTCCGGACTGGGGGGTTCGCACCGCCGACGGCGCCATCGTGGCGGCCGCGAAAGCCCGGCTCGAGTCGCAATGGAGCGCGGCGAGGGAGTTACGCGTTTAGTTCGCCGAAAAGACGGCCGGCATTGGCGTCCGTCCGCTCGATGACCCCCTCCAACGGCATTCCGAGCAGCGCCGACACCTTCGAAGCGGTATGCGTGACGAAGGACGGCTCGTTGCGTTTGCCGCGCAGCGGTACCGGCGACAGGTACGGGCAGTCGGTCTCCAGCACGATGCGCTCTATGCCGGCCGCTTGAACCGCATCGCGCAGCGGCGCGGCGTTGGGAAAAGTCACGACGCCGCCGATTCCAAGCAGAAGACCGAACTCATCGCAGTACGTGCGCGCCTGTTCCGGCCCGCCCGTAAAGCAATGGACGACCCCGCGCATCGACGCGTTCCACTCCTCGCGCAGGATCGCGGTGAAGTCCTCAAAGGCGTCGCGATGGTGAAAGATCACCGGAATGCCGGCGTCGCGTGCCAATTGCAACTGCGCGCGTAAAACGCGCTGCTGCACGTCGCGCGGACTGCGATCGTAATAATAATCGAGCCCGGCTTCGCCGAGGGCCACGACGCGACGCTCGGCGAGCAGCGGACGCAGCGCCGCTGCGATGTCGGCCGGCGCGTCTTTCGCCGCGTGCGGATGAATGCCGACGGCGGCGAAACAGCCGTAATCTCGCGCGGCGGCGACGGCGCGCCCGCTGTCCGCCACGCTCTCACCGACCGTCACCATGGCGCGGACGCCGGCCGCGCGCGCTCGCGCCACGACGGCGTCGCGATCGCCGTCGAACTGGCGATCGTGGATGTGGCAGTGGGTATCGATCACGCCTGCGGTGGGACGTCGAGCTTCGGAAACAGCGAGACACCCGGCGAAACGCGTCGGCCCGCAGCGATGCCGTCCCAAGCGCCCATCGATGCCGCCCAGTCGGCATCGATCTTCCCTGGTGCGCCGAGTTGCCGCCACATCTCAGCGGTGCGCTCCGGCATGATGGGATGCAACAATATCGCCAAGCGGCGCAATCCTTCGCAGCACTCGTAGAGCAGCGCGGCAAGCTCGTCGCGTCTGCCCTCCTTGTGTAAAACCCACGGTTTACGCTCGTCGATGCGACGGTTGAGCGTCGCCACCAGCTCCCAAATCGCTTCGAGAGCGTCGCGAAAGCGCAGCGCCAGCACCTCCTCGCGCACCTTTGCCGCTAATCCGCTAAACCGTCGTTCGAGATCGTTGCCGCCGCTCGCCGGGGGAATCGCGCCGTCGAAATAGCGTTGCACCATCGCAAGCGTACGCTGCAGCAAGTTCCCTAAATCGTTGGCCAGATCGCTCGTATAGCGCGCGGCGATCTTCTCTTCCGAGTACGAAAAGTCGCTGCCGAAGGGCGCCTCGCGCAACAAGAAATAGCGCACCGAGTCCGCGCCGAATCGCCGCGCGAGTTCGAAGGGATCGGCCACGTTTCCCAGGCTCTTACTCATCTTTTGGCCTTCGACCGTGATCCAGCCGTGCGCAAAGACCAACTCGGGCGCCGCCTCACCGAGCGCCCACAGGATCGCCGGCCAGATGATCGTGTGGAAGCGCGCGATTTCTTTGCCGACGAGTTGCGTGCTCGCCGGCCAGTACGTGTGAAAGCGCGCGTCGTTTTCGCTCCAGCCGATTGCCGTGATGTAGTTGAGCAGCGCATCGAGCCAGACGTAAATGACGCCCCCGTGCTGCGGAATGGGCACGCCCCAGTCGAAGGCCGCTCGCGAGATTGAGAGATCGTCGAGCCCCTCGTTGAGAATTGCCATCATCTCGTTGTAGACCCCTCGCGGCTGTACCCAGGTGGGGTTTCGTCGAAAATGCTCGAGGAGCCGTTCGCGGTAGGCGGAGAGCCGGAAGAACCAATCGTCTTCGGAGATCCACTGGACCTCACGACCGCAGGTGGGACAGCGTCCTCCGACGAGCTTCGATTCGAGCCAAAAGGTCTCGTCGTGGACGCAGTACCAACCTTCGTACTTGCCCAGATACACGTCGCCGCGCTCGTGCAACTGCTCGAACACGCGCTGCACTTTCTCGACGTGGCGCGCCTCCGTCGTTCGTATGAAATCGTCGTAACTGCAGTGGTAGAGTCGGAAGAGCTCCTTCCAGCGCGGCACGAGTTCGTCGGTCCAGGCTTGCGGCGACTTACCGGCGGCGGCGGCCGCATTGGCAACTTTCTGGCCATGCTCGTCGGTGCCGGTCAAAAAGAATGCGGGCCGAAACGTGCGAGCTACGCGCGCGAGCGCGTCGGCCACGACCGTCGTGTAGACGTGACCGACGTGAGGGTTGCCGCTGATATAGTAAATCGGCGTCGTGACGTAATACGCCCGCTCCATTACGCTCCTTCGTTACGGGCGCCGTCGCGGCGCGCCTTCCGCGCCGCGACGCGCGCGTAAAGCCGCCGGCGATCGCCGAAGCCTTCCTCCGCGAGCGTCTTTGCGACGTCCGCAACGCGTTTGCCGCTGCGTAAAAGCGCGTCGATCTGCTCCTCGGCAGAGCGCTCTTTGGGACGCGGCGCGACGCGCCACGGCGCCACGGCAAACGCGACCTCGCCGCGCACGCGCTCGGGCAAACGCGCGCAAACCTCTTCGGCAGTGCCGGACAGATGCTCTTCGTGCAGCTTGGTGTATTCGCGCACGACGAAGATCTGCGAGCCCGGCGCCACCGCGGCGAGGTCTTTCAGCGCGGCGCGGAGGCGCTGCGGCGATTCGTACCAAACGGTCGTCGCTCCACGTTCCAACGCTTCCGTGAATCGCTTCCTTCGCGCACCGGCCGTTCGCGGGGGAAAGCCTTCGAAGGCAAAGCGTTGCAGGGGAAATCCGGAGAGCAGCGCGACGGCGGGCGGGACGCTTGGGCCGGGTAACACCACCACGCCGACGCTTTCGCGGCGCGCCGCCGCGACCAGCGCGCTTCCCGGATCGGAGATGCCCGGCATTCCGGCGTCGCAGGTAACCGCGACGACGCCGTCTCGCGCACGCTCGAGGATTCGCGCCGTCATGCTGCCAGCGTTTTCCTCGCGGTAGCTCCACAGTGTGCGTCCCGGCAGATCGAGCGCCCCTAGCAGCCGCCGTGCAACGCGAGTATCTTCGGCGACGATGAGCTCGGCGTCGCGCAAAAGGTCCAGCGCGCGGAGCGTGATGTCGCGAAGGTTTCCCAGCGGCGTCGGTACGAAGACGAGCGGCATGTCCGCTGCCTTCGACGCCGAGCATCTACCTCCGGGGGCACAGTTGGAGCTGTACATCTCGCCGAGTTGTCCGTATTGCCGTCGCGCCATGGCGTTTTACGATGCGTCGGGAACGCCGTACACGGTACACGACGCGCAGAACGACCGCACCGCGCGCGCGAAAATGTTCGCTTACACGAACGGCGATCCGACGGTCCCGGCGATCGTCGTCAACGGAACGTACGTCCAATCGGGCTGGGGATCGCCGCCTGAGGGTTGAACGGTTCACTGATCCGCCGGTCGGCGGACCCGAAACCAACGTTGCTCTTCAAGAGGAGTCTGGATCGTGGATCATTCAAACGTGCCCGGCGCCGCCTTCATGGCGACGTTTGTGCTCGCCTACGGCCTCGTGCTGTTGGCCCTCGTTGCGTTTAGCATCTGGCTCTATTGGCGCATCTTCGCCAAGGCGGGCTACAACGGCGCCATGTCGTTGCTGAACCTCATCCCCGGCGTCGGTACGCTGATCTGCATAATCGTGCTGGCCTTCGGGCGATGGCCGATCGAAGACGAGATCGGCAAATTGCGGGGGGTTATGCCGACCTAGGAGCCCAAAGCGCCGCGATCCACGCCTCGACGTCCGTCGCGCTCGACGGAATGTCTGCGGAGAGCACCTCGCAACCGCGCTCCGTCACTGCCACGTCATCTTCGATGCGCACGCCGATTCCGCGCAACTCTTCCGGCACGGACGCGTCGTCGGGCTGAAAGTACAGCCCCGGCTCGATCGTGAGCACCATACCCTCACGCAACTTGGCGTAACGGTACTCCGAGCTGCGCGCATTCTGGCAGTCGTGAACGTCCAGGCCCAGCATATGGCTGACGCCATGCAGCGTGTAACGTTTTTGGAACTGCCGTTCTTTGTCGATCACCTCGTCGACGCTGCCGTGCAAGATTCCCCAGTCGATGAGGCCTCCGGCCAAAACGCGCATCGCGCGACGATACGGCTCGAGGAAATCGTTGCCCGGGGCCACTCCCTCAAGCGCGGCGCGTTGCGCCTGCCATACGAGATCGTAGACGCGGCGTTGCGATTCTGAAAAGCGGCCCGAGATCGGAAGCGTGCGCGTAATGTCGGCGGTATAGAGCGAGTCCGTTTCGGCGCCGGCGTCAATCAACAGCAGATCGCCACGCCGGAGCGTTCCGTTGTTCTTCGTCCAGTGCAGCGTGCAGGCGTGCGCCCCGGCCCCTGCGATCGTCAGATAACCCGTATCGTTTCCTTCGATGCGCGCTCGGCTCCAAAAGGCTGCCTCGATCTCGCGCTCGCTCGCGGCTTCGCGCATCGCTCGGATCGCATCTTCGAACGCGCGCCTCGTGATGCCGCACGCTTTGCGCAACTCCGCGAGCTCGTACTCGTCCTTGATCAGGCGCATCTCTGATAGGCATTCCGCCAGTTCCCGATGCGCGGCGTGCTCTTCGAATCGGCGATCGATGGAGTCGTCGATCCCGCGCACGAGTCGCAGCGGATAACCGGCGTCGAGCAACTCCTGTAAGTACCCATCCACCTCGCGCAGCGGGCGCGCTTCGTCCACGGCGAAGTACCGCCGGCTTTCCTCGACGCCGCGATGGCTCCCAACCCACAGTTCGCCGTTAAAGCGATCGGCGAAGAAGTCTTTCGTGCCGCGGTTGTGCGGCTGCACGAAGAGCACACTGCGATGCTCTGCACCGCGCGGCTCGAGCACGAGCAGTGCACCCGGTTCGCCGTCGCCGACCAAATAGACGTAGTCGCTGGAAGGGCGGAAGGCGTAGTTCGTGTCGCCGGCGCGCGTGCGCTCCGGGCCCGAAGGCACCAGGATGTACTCACCGGGATAGGCGCGCGACAACGCCTTGCGGCGAGAGTCGAAGCGCCGGGCGTCCGGATGTTCGCGTTGTTCGACGGGACGATCGATCCAGTCGCGCGTCATGAATTCGACCAGCGCGGCGGGCGGCTCGATGTCGTGTGCCGCTTTGGTTGCCTGCTCGGGCGTTTCGACTTCGCGTTGTCCAAACATGGTTCGACGGAGATTCGCCTAAGGCTGAGAAGGTCATGCACGCAACCGATACGCTCGCCAACGAACGAACCTATCTGGCCTATATCCGTACGGCGCTGGCCTTCATCGCGTTCGGTTTCGTCATCGCGCGGTTCTCGCTCTTCGCGCGCGAGTTCGCGTCTTTAATGCATGGCGCGGGCCGCGTCACCGGC
>JAFAQW010000049.1 GCA_019245995.1 Vulcanimicrobiota bacterium
TCGTAGTCAAACTGCGCGCTGGTTAGCTTATCGATCGAGATGAGCCACGGACGTCGCCGGAAAGTACAGTCCCAGGATTTCCACGGCGGTGCGACCTTGGAGCGCCAACCCGCGAGCGCCCCACTGACAGAGTCCGACGCCGTGGCCGAGGCCGCCGCCCTGCGCCCCAATTCGGTCGGCGTTGGGATCGCGCTGAAATTGCAAGATCAGCAGGCTCGGCAGTTCGCGGAAGCCGACGGCGCGCCGCAACGCACTTGCCGCAACGAACGCACTGCCCTCCGTCGTGACGAGCTCCACCTGGCGGGCGCGACCGCTGGCGTCGCGCTGCGCGACGCGCAAGTCCTGCACTTGCGTGCCCGGCGGCATGCCGTCGGACAATTGCGCGCCGAGCTCCCCGAGCGCGAACACGCGCGTCCAGCGGAAGTTCGGCGACGCGTCGCACCACGTGCACGGAACGCCGGCCAGATATGGCAACGACGGGCCGCCCCAGGCGTCGGCCGATCCTTCCGTGTGGCCGCCACAGCACGACGAATACGCGATGCGAGCGAAATTGTTCCCGTACTTCAGGACCGTCGCGGCGGTCGTGCGAACCGCATCGGTCGTCGAGGCGGTTTCGCCCGCGACGCCGTTGTACACCTGATCCAGTTGGGAGGGAATCAGGTCGTACTCGCGGCGTGGATCGCTGCGTTGCAGCACGTAGGTCCTCGCACAAATCGACTGCGCTTGAAGCGCTTGCGCCGGCCAATGCGCCGGCATCTCGGCGGCCACGACGCTGTAAAGATACGCCTCGAGATCGACGAGGTTGACGACTTGCCCGTCAGCGAGTCGCGAAAACTTCCCGCGGAATGGGCGGCCGTTGAATGAAAACAGTTCCGCGCTCAACGGCGCCGCTTCGCCTCGACCCAGCAGCACTCGGAGTGCGGGGCTTGCCGACCAGAAGGCAGGATCCGCGTCGTCGCCCTGCGGCGCCTTGACGGCGCCCAACAGCGGTGCAGCGATCAGCGAGAGAAATCCGCTACGGGGTAGGCGAGTCATTAGAACAGCCGCTCCTGTTCGGCTTTCGCCGTGGCGATGCCGAGGTGCCGGTACGCTCGCTCGGTCGCACGGCGACCGCTCGCGGTGCGGCTTACGAAGCCCGCCTTGAGCAAGAACGGCTCGACCACGTCCTCGAGGGTTTCGGCGTCTTCGGTGAGCGTCGCCGCAATCGCAGCGATGCCCACCGGGCCGCCGCGATATTGCTCGACCACGGTGCGCAAGAAGGCCCGATCGAGGCGGTCGAGCCCGAGTTCGTCGACGCCTTCGCGCTCGAGCGCCTCGTCTGCGACAGCTTTGGTAATGTGTCCGTCGGAGCGAACCTCCGCGTAGTCGCGCACGCGCCGCAACAAACGATTGGCGATGCGCGGCGTGCCGCGGCTGCGCCCCGCGATCGTTTGTGCCGCGTCCTCATCAATTGGAACGCTCAGCACGCCGGCGGAGCGCCGCACGATGCGCTCTAGGTCCTCGGGTGGATAGTAGTCGAGGTGTTGCACGATGCCGAAGCGCTCGCGCAAGGGCGCGCTCAGCATGCCCGCGCGCGTCGTCGCGCCCACGAGCGTGAAGCGTCGAAGTGGTAATTTGAGCGTCTTGGCGTACGCGCCGCGGTCCACGACGAAGTCGATCTGAAACTCCTCCATGGCGGGATAGAGAAACTCTTCGACCACCCTGCCCAGGCGATGCACCTCGTCCACGAAAAAGACGTCACCCTCATCGAGCGACGTGAGAATCCCGACGAGGTCCTTGGGCTTTTCCAGTGTGGGGCCGCTGGTCGGTCGGAAATTCGCCCCCAGTTCGCGCGCGATGAGGCCCGCAAGGGTTGTCTTCCCGAGCCCCGGAGGCCCATAAAAGAGCACGTGCTCGAGCGGTTCCGCGCGCCGTTTGGCCGCGTCGATCGAAATGCGCAGGTTCTCGACGACGCGACGTTGGCCGACGTACTCCTCAAACGAACGCGGACGGAGGCTCGCGCCGTAGAGCTCGTCTTCGAGCGATTCGTCGGGGTCGACCGGTCCACGCGCCGTCCATTGCGAGGATGCCTCGAGCGAGGCGTCCGCCGGGCCGAGAAGGCGTCGGCGTGCCTTTGCATCGCTCACGCCGACTCCTTTGCCCGTCGCCGGTAGATCTCCGCGAGTAGCCGCTCCGCCTCTTCGATCGACGGATCGGCTTCGAGCGTCTCACGAATCATGGCTTCGCCTTCCGCGCGTTTGTACCCGAGCTGCAGTAGCACGGCCAGCGCCTCATCGGCAAAGTCCGGTATGGCGGTTCGCGTCGCAGCCGGCGCGTCTTGAATCAGCAAAAACTTCGTGACCTTCCCTTGGAGCTTCGCGACGATATCGCGCGCCTTCTGCTGGCCGATTCCAGGCAGGCTCTTGAGAAAGACGTGATCGCCTCGATCGATCGCCGCCGCGATGGTTGACATCGGCGCGGAGAAGGCGCGCGCCGCCGACCGGGGCCCGATCGATGCAACGGTGAGAAGCGCTTCGAAGAATTCTCGTTCGACGGCGTTCGTGAAACCATAGTACGTGAAGCGGCCGCTCTTGCCGTCCAGGCTCACGACGCCGTAGACCTCTAAGGTCACGTGCGCACCGGGCGTCGGTGGAAGCTTCTCGGCGATGCACGGCGGCAACAGAATCTCGTATCCCAATCCGGCGGCCTCGACGATCGCCGACTCGGGCCGACGCTCGACCAACGAGCCGGAGATTCTAGCGAACACGTTGGGGAAGCCCCACCGAGTTCGAGACGTTCAGAAACGCCAGCGCCAGGGCCAAAGCGTCGGAAACGTCGTGGGGAGACGGCGCGCGGCGAAGTCCGAGCAGCCGCGTGATCATTGCGCTCACCTGCTCCTTGCGAGCGTTGCCCGATCCAACCAGCGCGCGCTTGACGTGAGCGTGGG
>JAFAQW010000057.1 GCA_019245995.1 Vulcanimicrobiota bacterium
CGTCAACGGCACGTGGCGCGCGATGGATCGCTTTGCCACGCCGGAGCAACGCACGAAGTTCGTTCTACCGTCGATCCGCGGCGAGATCAAGATCGCGTTCACGCTCACGGAGCCCACGGCCGGCACGGGCGCCGATTTGCGCTGTAGCGTGGTCCGCGACGGCGACACGTACTATCTCAGCGGAGAAAAGCACCTCATCACGTTTGGCACCATCTGCGATTATTGGCTCCTGTTTGCGCGCGTGTCGGGAACGCGAGGCGCCGCCGGCACCGTGGCGCTGCTCGTCCAGCGAAACGCGCCCGGCGCCACGGTGACGCCGATGAACGAATCGATGGGCGTGCGGGGAACGGACCACGCGCGGCTGCGCTTCGAACGCGCGCCGGTGCCTATTGCCAATCGGCTCGGTGAGGAAGGGCAAGGGCTGGAAGTTGCGCTGGGGGGGTTCCTGACGCCAAGCCGCATCTCGGTGGCAATGAGTTGCGTCGGGCTCGCCCGTCGCGCGCACGAGTTGGCGATCGCGTATGCGCGCGATCGTGAAACTTTCGGCAAGCGATTGATCGAACGGCAAGCCATCCGCTTCATGATCGCGGAGA
The DNA here is from genome assembly GCA_019245995.1 of Vulcanimicrobiota bacterium. Lineage (GTDB taxonomy): Bacteria > Vulcanimicrobiota > Vulcanimicrobiia > Vulcanimicrobiales > Vulcanimicrobiaceae > Cybelea. Next base: position 594 of record JAFAQW010000057.1, read on the forward strand.
ATGCGACGGATATCGAGGCCGCACGGCAGCTGGTGCTGCACGCGGCGCGCGAGTGGGAATCCGGTAGCGCCGCGGCGGCGTCACTCTCATCGATGGCGAAGATGCAAGCCGTGGACATGCTCACGCGCGTAACAGACAAGGCCCTTCAGATCCACGGCGGGGTTGGATTCTGGCAACCGCAGGCGATCGAGCGCGTCTATCGCGACGCCCGCGCCCAACGCTTCGAGGAAGGCACAAACGAGATTCAAAAGAGCGTCATCGCGCGGGAGCTGCTCGACGCAGTGACCGGCGCATGAGCGGGCGATTCGCCGGAAAAGTGGCGCTGATCACCGGCAGCTCGCGCGGGATTGGCAGAACCCTGGCCCTTACGCTGGCGCGCGAAGGCGCCGACATCGTCGTGAACTATCAGCGCAACGCCGAGGCTGCCGAGAGCGCCCTGCGCGAAATCCGGGGGATGGGGCGGCGGGCCGTCGCCGTGGCAGCCAACGTGGAAACGCCCGAAGAGATCGATCGTCTCTTCGAACGCGTTCAGGAAGAGTTCGGCGGTCTGGACTACTTCGTGTCGAACGCCGCCGCGAGCTCGTTCAAGAAAATCGTCGACCTGCGGGCGCACAATCTGGATCGTTCGTTCGATTTGAACGTACGCGCGTTCGTGCTCGGCGCGCAGCGCGCCGTCAGGCTGATGAAGCAGGGCGGACGCATCGCCGTGCTGTCCAGTTACGGCAGCATCCGAGCCTACCCGACGTATGCGAACCTGGGCTCGAATAAAGCGGCCATCGAGGCCTGGGTCCGGTATATGGCCGTCGAATTTGCGCCTTACGGCGTGAACGTGAACGCCGTCAACGGCGGACTGATCGATACCGAATCCTGCGCGTACTTTTACCACCGCGTCCCCGGCATGGCGCCGATCGATTCCGTGCTCTCGAAGATTCCCAAGGGTCGCATGGGGACGCCGCAAGAGGTGGCGGAGGCCGTCGCATTCTTGCTCGCACCGGAATCGGAGTACATCACGGGTCAAACGCTCTGCGTCGACGGCGGTCTCAGCGTGATCGCTCCACCGTTTTACTCCGACACGACGCCTCCGCTCGCGCTCACGTAAGGTCGCAGCGTGTTCGCTCACGCGCTGCGGGCCGGTTCGATCGGCGCTCTACGCCTCCCGAATCGAATCGTCATGGGCTCGATGCACTTGGGCATCGAGCGCGACCCCGCGGCTCTCGCCGAGTTTTATGCGGCGCGCGCGCGGGGAGGCGCCGGACTGATCGTTACGGGCGGCTCGGCCGTCAATCGCACCGGCGCGGGCGGCATCAACTATAGCGTCATCAACGAGGACGCCTGGTCGGAGCCGCTTGGCAAGGCGGCGGCCGCCGTCCACGCCGCCGGGGGCAAAATCGCCCTGCAGCTCTTTCACGCGGGCCGGTACGCACTGCGCGATTCGTACGGATTACAACCCGTCGCGCCGTCGTCGACTCCATCGCGCTTCTCACCGGATGCGCCGCGCGCGCTCACCGACGCGGAGATTCACGAGACGATCGAAGAGTTCGCGCGCGGCGCTGCGCGCGCGCGCGAACTCGGTTACGACGCCGTCGAAGTGATGGCGTCCGAAGGATATCTGCTCAATCAGTTTCTTTCGCCGCTGACGAACCGGCGCGACGACGCGTGGGGCGGTGACCTCGAGCGGCGCATGCGCGCGCCACGCGCGGTGCTGGCGGCGATCAGGCACGCCGCCGGCGCCGGCTGGCCGGTGATCTTTCGCATCTCGGGCGCCGACCTGATGCCCGATTCCACGACTCAAGAAGAGACGCTGCACTTCGCCCGCATGCTCGCGCAAGACGGCGTCGACGCGATCAACGTCGGAGTCGGCTGGCACGAGTCCGCGATCCCGACGGTTCAGCACCTCGTCCCGGCCGGGCAATGGATTCCGTATGCCGCCGCGGTGAAACGCGCCGTCGGCGCCGTGCCCGTCATCTCGAGCAACCGGATCAACAGCGTTGCGGCTGCCGACGCGGTGCTGGCGCAGGGCACGACGGATTTCATCTCGATGGCGCGGCCGTTCCTGGCCGATCCACAGATCGTGGAGAAAGCCGCGCGCGGACGCTCGCAGTACGTCGATACCTGCATCGCGTGCAATCAGGCCTGCATCGATCGCTCGCTGATCGACGCGCCCGTCTCGTGCATGGTCAACCCGCGTGCGGCCCGCGAGCGCGACTTTCCGGAAAACGGAACCGCGCGCGTCGACGGCGCACGCTATGCCGTCGTCGGAGGGGGCCCCGCCGGCATGGAGGCGGCGCGGGGGCTTGCAGCGCTGGGCGGACGCGTCGTGCTGTTCGAGGCGGCAGAGGAATTGGGCGGCCAGTTTCGCATGGCGCGGGAGATTCCGGGCAAGCGCGACTTCGGGGAGACCATTCGCTACTTTGGCAACGAGTTGCCGCGCTTGGGCGTCGAAATTCGGTGCAACCACCGCGTGTCGGGCAGCGAACCGTTGCGCGGTTTCGACGCAATCGTGCTCGCCACGGGGGTGGTGCCCCGCAGCATCGCCCTGGCAGGCAACGACCTCCTACACGTCGTTTCGTATGCCGACGTTTTGCTTGGCAAAGCGGCCGTCGGCGACCGCGTTGCCATCGTCGGCGCCGGAGGAATCGGCGTAGACCTCGCGCACTACTTGAGCTTCGGCGAGGCGAACGTAGACGCGACGACGCGTTTCCTCTACGAACAGGGGCTTGCCGCGCCGCCGGACGGCGAGCTAATCGTCGTGGGTCGAAAGCGCGTCGCGCTGATGCGACGCGGTGCGCCGATCGGCGAGCGCATCGGCAAGACCACCCGCTGGGCAATCCTGCGCGCGCTGCGTGCCGCCGGCGTCGAGCTGCATCCCAATGTCGCCTACGAGGCGATCGTGGCGGGCGGCATCCGCATCCGAACGGCGGATGGAGCGGCGCGCTTCATCGAAGCCGATACGGTAGTGATTGCGGCGGGGCAGGAGCGCAACGATGCGCTCCTGCCCGCAATCGCACGCTTAGGCGTTCCTTATCGAGTCGTCGGCGGCGCGCACGAGTCGAGCGAACTCAACGCCGTGCGCGCGTTCGATGAAGGAC
>JAFAQW010000059.1 GCA_019245995.1 Vulcanimicrobiota bacterium
GCCAGCACCACAGCGTCGACCGCAGCCCCTTGTAGATCTGTTGGCGATCGGCCAAGTCCGCGAGCGTCGCGACGATCGTCGCTTCAAAGGACGGGTCGATCGTGCGGTAGGGATGGTCGAAGTCGCCGAAACAGCCCATGCGCACGCACTGCTCCCGCTGCCGATCGAGCCAAAAGAGGGCGCGTTCTGCGCAGGCCCTGCGCAACTCCAGGGGCGCAATGGCGTGGAAGTCTTTCACGCCGAGGTGTTTGAGCGTCTCGAACTCGATCGGCAGTCCGTGCATGTCCCATCCCGGCACGAATTTGGCGTACTTGCCGTCGAGCAACGCGATCTTCACGAACATGTCCTTGAGCACCATGTTCAAGAAGTGGCCCATGTGAAGATCGCCGTTGGCGTACGGCGGCCCATCGTGCAGGATCCACGGCGCATTTTGCGCGTTGCGTTCCAAGCGGCGCGCGTACGTGTCGCGCTCGCGCCACCACCGGACTCGCTCCGGCTCGCGTGCCGGCAACTCGGCCTTCATGGGAAAGTCCGTCGCGGGCAAGTTGAGCGTGGCGCGGTAGTTCGTTCCGCTCACCGTTCGTCCAAGAGCTCCGCGAGCACGTCGAAGTTGCGCGTCGCCGCCGCTTGCAGCGATTGGACGCGTCGGGCGAGTTGCGTGGACAGTGCGTCGCGCTCCAGGACCAGACGGTCCACGAGCTCGTCCGCCTCCGCATCGCTTCGGCGCTGCGCCGGAGCGATCCACAGCGGTGCGAGCGGATACTGCAGATCTTCGCAGAGCGCCGACACTTTCGGATCGTATGCCATTGCCAGGAACGGAACGCCATAGCGCGCCGCGACAATCAGCGCGTGCAGGCGCATCCCGATCGCGACGCGCGCTCCGCCGAGAATCGCGGCAGATCGTTGCGTCGACGCCTCGGGCAAGAGGACCGGCGCCGAGGTGCACGCTCGAATCACGTCGGTGGAGATCGCCGCATCGCTTGCGCCGCCGAGCGGCAAAAACGCGGCACGCACGCCGTGCCGCTGCGCGAGACGATCGACCGCGCGCGCCAGCACGCGGCTCGCGTCGCGCAAGCCCGTTGTCTTGCGAACGCTAACGATGGCGTACGGGCCGCTCTCGGGTCCCAGCCCCTGGGCCGCGAGATCTGCCGCGTCAACGCTCGAATCGTAGAGAAACACCGGATCGGCCGTGCGCTCCACCGGAGTGCGGGGCAGCAGCCGGCGCAAGAGCCGCTGCGACGCCTCGTCGCGCACCGTCGCGCGGTCGAGTCCCTTACAACACTGCTGCACGATCAACCGTCCCCAAAAATCCAACGGCCCGACGGACTGCGCGAAAACCATGGTCTTGCGCCCGCGCCGAACGGCCTGCCGCACGACGCTTGCGTAATAGAGCAGGCTGCGCAGGCTGGTGGCGTTCTGCAACAGGCCGCCCCCGCCCGAGAGCACGACGTCGGCGCGGCCGATCGCAGCGCGTATCGCGCGCCACTCCCAGCGCGGCGTCGCTTCGACGCCGAAGGCGCGGGCCGTCGCGTTGGGCGTCGCGGAAAGCACGTCGAGTTTCGCCGAAGGGAAACGCAAGCGCAGCTGCTGCACGGTAACCGCCAGCAGCGCCTCGTCGCCGAAATTTCCGAAGCCGTAATAGCCCGAAAGCAGCATCCTGAGGCTCACCGCGCCGCGGCTGGAACGCGCCGGTAGACCCAGAGGCGATAAAGCCATGTCAAGAGCGCACCGATGGCCGCGCCGATCGCAATGCCATAGGCGATGCGAAGCGCCGATATCTGAAGCGCCGTGTGCAGGTGTGAAAACGTGTCGATGACGTCGCCGATGCCGACGCCGATTGCAAGCGCGAGCAGCCATCCAATGGCGCGGCGATGACGCAACGCCAGCGCCGGGACGAGCATCATCGCGGGAAAACCGATGACGAACTCTTTGAACCGCGGCCGGACGCTGAGCACGGCGGTCAACGCGTGACGCAGCGAGAGCTCGAACGCCGACGGCGAAACGTCGCTTTCATTTCCGCTTCGCACCAACATGAGCGCGCCGGCGGCCACGATCGCGATGCCCGCCAAGAGCTGATAGGCCAGCACCGGGGACACAAAGACGTCGCGCGGGCGCTGCACTCCCGCGCCGTAACGGCCATCGAACAGGTAAAGGCACAGCGCGATGAGCGGCGGCAGCGCGAGAATTGCGCGCACGCCGCGGAACCGGTCGATCTCCTCCATCGCGAGCGGCGAGCTCATGATGCCCACGACCACGAGCGCACCGAGCAGCGCGACGCCCGTCGCCGCGAGCGTCCATCCCAAGCTCCGCAGGAACTGCTCCCCGAAGCGCGCCGCCGGAGCTTCGTTCCACGCCGGAATCAACGTCACCAACGCGGCGGTCGCGAAGAGCAGCGCCCCGGCCAACGCGATGACGGAGCGCGCTAACGTCTCATGGTGCGCCGCGATCGCACCGAGATAGAGCAGGATGGTGAGCGCGTAGGCGGCGATTGCGACGCGCCGTCGATACCAACCGAAAAATTCGAGCAGGAGCACGAAGATCGAGGGAACGGCCAGCGTTGCGATTCCAACCAGGATCCGGTTGTTCCCGTGATAGAGCGGAATCGGCGTCGCCCGGCCCAAGCGAAAGCCGGCGCTCTTCAATTGATCGGCGATGCCTTTCACGAGCTCCACGTTCGTTGCCTCGATCGTCAAGTCGCCGTCTTGGTGCGGCCACGGTCGCAGGTAGATCACGCGCACGTTGCGCTCGCGTACGCCGAGCACGTAACGGGCGACGATCTCCTCGAGCTTGAGCTTGTCCAGTTCGGTCTTGGCGATCGCCTGCACGCGGACGGTACGGCCGGGGATCAAGCGCGCGAGCTTGTCGTTGCCCTTCTGCACCTGACTCGGATCGTACGTCTCGATCGATCCGAAGGAGAACAGGTTGCGGGCGAAGGCGGCGGCCGTGTCTTCGAGGTGGTCCGGATATCCGAGCACCTGGTTGCCCAAACCGAAAAAGATCACGGTCGAGACCTTCGGATCATAGCGCAACACGTCGGCGAAGGCCGCGTCGATTTGCGCACCCCGAAAAGCTTCGTCGTTCTGCAGCCGCGGAACGACCAGGAGATGCAGGCGGCGCGCGAGCTCGATTTGATTCGTGGGAATGCCGAGCCCGAGTGCGTTGAAGTAATCGACCTGCGTGAGGACCTCCATCACCCACGGGCGCGACCGCCGCAATATACGGACGCTCTTGGGTTCGAAATGCAACGCCAGTTGCGTGCGATACCGCTGGAACGTTGCCGGATCGAACACGATCAGATAGACGGCGCTCGTGTTGATGCGCCGCTCGCGTACGAGCGTCGCGAGCAGCGGGTCGGCCAACGGCGCGACGCGCCCTTGGTTGAGCAATGCGGCACCTTGGATCGCGTACGCCTTTCCGTCGAGTCCGACGCTATTTCCAAGTTCCTCGGTCAGCGCCAACGACGTCAGCCCGGCGCGGCGCAGCGCGATGAGAAAAGCTGCGGGATTGTAGTTATACGAGCGCGCGAGCGCCTCGAAATCCGTAAAGTCCATCGCGATCTCGACTCGCCGCGCGTGGGATTCGGTGCGCAGCCGAAAGGCTGCGACGGCAGCGCATGCGATCAGCGCAACGAGTAAGACGATGGCGGCATAACGTGTTCGCGGCGTCAAGAAGTTCACGAAGCGCCACTCATTCGACTAGCGGCGCGGTTTCTCTGCCGGTTCGACATGCCGCGCGCAACGCGAACACAGAAGGGCTCGCCGTGTGGCGAGCCCCCTGCCGTCGCGTATGCGCTAATCCCTTTTTGTCGGGTCGCGCATACCGGGTGTGGGCGACGCTTTTGCTCGACGGCCGCCACGGACGCCCACGGATCCGCCGGCGGACTCGGTGCTTTCCACGCGTTGCGTTAGTGCCCTCTAAGGGCCGTCAGGGGCCACATTACCGGCCCAGTGCGGGCCGCGCCGCTCCAAAAACGCAGAGATGCCCTCACGCGCATCCTCGCGCTGTGCGTTGTCGATCATTACCTCTTTGGTATATTCGTACGCGGCGTCCTGATCGAGATCGACCTGCGCGTAAAACGCCGCCTTGCCGATTCCCACGATGTTTCGGCTCGACGCGGCGATCCGCCGCGCCAGCGCCAGCGTCTCGTCGCGCAAACGCTCCGGCGGCACGACACGGTTCACCAGCCCCCACGCGAGCGCCGTTGCGGCATCGATCGGATCGCCCGTCAGCAGCATCTCCATCGCGCGCTTGCGGCCGACCGCACGTGAGAGCGCCACCATTGGCGTGCTGCAAAACAACCCAATGCGCACGCCGGGCGTCGCGAACGTCGCCTCGCTCGACGCGACGGCCAAATCGCATGACGCCACCAACTGACATCCCGCCGCGGTCGCAACCTTCGCGATCTCGGCGATGACGGGCTGAGGGAGCGCCGCGATGCGCGCCATCAGTCTCACGCACTCATCAAAGATCGCGCGGTATGCCGGCGCGTCCCGATCCAACAACTCGCGCAGATCGTGCCCCGCGGAAAATGCCGGCCCCTCGCCGCGCAGGATCACGGCGCGAACCGCGGGCTCGGAGCCGATTGCGTCCAGCGCATGGCCGAGCTCGCGCATCGTCTGCAGCGACAGCGCGTTGCGTTTCTCGGGGCGGTTGATCGAAACGATCGCGACCTCCCCGTCGCGCTCCAGCACGATGTCGCTTGTCGCTACCACGTCCATGCTTTTGAAGGTTCGCCAGGGGCGACTCCGACTGCTCTCCAACAGCAAATGCCCTCGGGTGGTCTGCGGGCCCCCATCGGCGCGGAACTGATCGCCGGAGAGGGGCGGTCAGGCGGGCTCCCTCGGCGGCAAACGCGATGGAGATCGAGCGCCATCTCTCGCCCATTGACATTGTGCAGCGGAAAGCGCACGCTGCTCATACTGCTAATCGGAGGACCTTGTCGATGAAACGCTCGCTGAGAGTCCGCGCGTCCCTCAACTTCCTGAGCGCCGCTGCGACCGTCGCGCTTTCGGCGTGTTCGCGGAATCCCGGGGCCCCCGCGTTTACACCGGCCGAACAGGCCATGCCGGCACGCGGCGGGGCGTATGAAGCCTCGGCGGCGATGGCGTACGAAGTGCTGCATCGCTTCGGCGGGTCGCCTGACGGATACACTCCCTCGGCTGGGTTAACCAACGTGAACGGTGTGTTATACGGCACCGCCTCAAGTGGCGGCGGTCCCGCGAATGGCGGAGTTGTTTTTCGAACCAACCCAAATGGTAGAGGGCGCATCCTGTACGCGTTCAAGGCGGGCGGCGATGGGGCAGATCCGGACGCGGGCGTGATTGAGGTCAATGGAACGCTCTACGGCACGACGGCGCTTGGCGGCACGTATCAAAAGGGAACGGTCTACAGCCTAACTCTCAACGGCTCTGAGAAAGTACTCCACAGCTTCGCCGGCGGAACCGACGGTGAGCAGCCTCACGCAGCCCTCATCGAGGCCAATGGCACGCTGTATGGCACAACCGAATACGGCGGCGGT
>JAFAQW010000062.1 GCA_019245995.1 Vulcanimicrobiota bacterium
GGTGCGCTCCCATTGGCGGAAGTTTTCGAGGAGCGTGTCGCGGGGCGGTTCGGGCCGGGGACGACGACCGCCGACCTGCGGCGCCGGCGGTGGTTTTCGCTCTCGCGCCGCGTCGTGAAAGCGACCGCACTGCGCGAACCGTACCGCCGCGAAGCGCTCGTCGAAACGCGCGAGAACGTGGAGCGCGATCTAGCCCGCATGGAAGATATCGTCCGTCGCGGCGGCACATTCTATCTCACGCCCGAGGGAAAGTATTCCGTTGACGGACGGATCGGGCCGATGCGTGGCGTTGTGGAACGGCTTGCGCCTCTATCGACGGTCTATCTGGCAGGCGTCAGTTACGATCCTTTCGTCTCGAAGCGGTTTTCGATGCTCTACCGCATCGCGCGCTTCGGCACCGTCGCCGACGGCGCCGCGATGACGGCGATGACGCGAACGTTGGCCGCGATTCGTCCCATCGTCACCAGCCAAGTCCTCAGCGCGTGGTTGCTCTCGCATGGTGGCTCGTTCACGGAAGACGACGCGGTGCTGGCCGTGCAGTCGGCACTGAAGGGGCTTCCCGGCGGCGTCTTCGTGGACCCGGAGCTCCGACGCGACCCCGCGCGCCTCGTCCGCAAGTCGCTGCCGTTACTCGTTTCCTGGAAGATTCTCGAACGCGACGGTGAGCGCTATCGCCTCGCGGCAGAGCGCCTTCATCCGCAGTTTCCGTTCGTCAACGACATCGTCGCCCACCAAACCGCGTTCTTGGAAGAAACCCTCAGCAATGCCGCGTACGCGCGGCGTCAAGCGTAACCGCGCTCGAAAGCGACGAGGCGGCGGCGCATCGAACGCGGGCCCGCGCCGCGGAGGCGGCCGTCGCTCCCCACGACGCGATGCGCCGGCACGAATAAGGCCAGCGGCGTGAGTGACATCGCCCGCGCAACTCCCCGATGCGAGAGCGGACGACCAATGGCGCGCGCCACGTCGGAATACGACACGAACTCTCCAAACGACAACGTTGCGACCGCGCGCCAAACCAACATGCAGAACTCCGAACCGTCGAGCGCGAGCGGCAAATCGAATCGGACCAGCTCGCGCGCAAAGTATGCCTCGACCTGCGCGGCGGCTCTTCGAAGCAAAGGGTCGCTTGGATTGCCATCGTTCCCACGGCGCGCGGCAACGAAATCGCTTCCAACGATCTCCGAACCGTTGCTTAAAATCAACAAATCGCGGTCCAACGGCGTCGGAATGCGATAGCGCATAGGTTTTACCACGGACGAGGGGCAACTGCTGACGTCTGGCGCACGTTCCTCAAACGTAGGAGGCCTTCGTGAATCGTAGCATTCATCCGTTGTTTTCTCTCGCGATCATTGCCGCTTTAGCGGCGTGCAGCGCGAGCTCGGTAACTCCCGCGCTGACGGCGAATTCCGCGGCATCGGCTCGTTCCGGCGATAACGATGTTCCGTTCGTCGGTCAAAACGCCGCACGCAAGCTCTGTCCGGCGCCGGCCGACGGCTCGTTGCAGTGTTTTGGCTGGATGCGAACCGACGTGATGTTGAGCGCCGCGGTCGCGCCGCAAGTTCAAGGCGCGACGAGCTGTCCGTTCAGCCAGGGCTATTGTGCGATCGATCTGCAAGAGGCGTATCATTTGCCGTCGGTGACGAAGGGCGCCGGCGCGGTCGTGGCAATCGTGGATGCCTACAACTACCCTCACGCCAACGCTGATCTCGCCGTCTATCGGAAGACGATGGGATTGAAGGCATGCGACACCAAGAGCAAGTGCCTGCGGATCGTCAATCAAAACGGCAATCCCTCACCCTTGCCGGGGCCGCCGCCGCCGAGTCAAGACTGGAGGGGCGAACAATCGCTCGATCTCGACATGGTTTCGGCGATCTGTCCGAACTGCAAGATCATTCTGGTCCAGGCAAACAACAACAACACGAACAGTCTCTACGCCGGAGTGAAGACTGCCGGGCACATCGGCGCGAGGTACATCGGCAACTCGTGGGGCGGCCCCGAGTCGGGCGGCGACAACCCGATATTCCACCAGGCAGGGGTCGTCATCACGGCGGCGGCCGGCGATAACGGCGGCGGCGGGACGTACGGCGGTCCATCGCAGCCCTGCACGTACACCTACGTCGTCTGCGTCGGAGGCACGTATCTGGCTCGCGCGCACAACAAGCGCGGCTGGACCGAGGACGTATGGAACGACTTTACCTACACGGTGTGCGGCGGGCCGTGCGGCGCGACGGGAAGCGGCTGCAGTAGAGTAATTCCTAAACCGTCATGGCAAAACGACACCGGCTGCCACATGCGCTCGGCCGCCGACATCTCGGCGGACGCGTCGCTGCGCACGCCGCTCATCGTCTACAACTCCGAAGAGGGATGCTCGCCCCCGAACTGCTGGTACTTGTTCAGCGGCACCAGCGCCTCGACCCAAATCGTCGCCGCGGCATTTGCCTTAGCGGGTAACGGCTCGAGGCTGACCGGTGCAGCGCACATCTGGAGCCACCACGCCCACAATCTCAACGACGTGATCAAGGGCAATAACATCGACCCGCATCTTGGCGTTAACTGCGCGTCCTCCGTCAAGTACATCTGTTTCGCGCGGTTAGGATTCGACGGCCCCACGGGGTGGGGGACGCCCTACGGAGTCGGAGCGCTCTAAATCGTGCTTCGCGCAACCGTCCTGAGCGTTCTGACGATTGCCAGTTGCATGGCGAGCGCGCCGCAGCAGACTGCCGCAATCCTGAACACGGGCTCGACCAACACGCACGGCTACAAGATCACGGTCGCCGCCGACGGTACCGGTACGGCGGTCTTGCAGAATCGCGATGGGAGTGCCGCAGGCTCCGTGAAGGCCTTCCACGTGCCGCCCGACGTCGCCGCGCGGTTCTTCGCGGATCTTGCCGCGGCGCGGAAGAACAAAACCGCGACGGTGCACTGCATGAAGAGCGCGTCGTTCGGCAGCTCTACGCACGTGACGTGGGAGGATTGGCAGTCGGCGGATCTGGATTGCCCGCCGGCCGATTCCTACACCGGCGCGCTGATCAAGGACGTCGAGAAGATTCGCGACGCGTCCGGCATCCCGGCCTTTCCGCTACGTCAGCCCTAAAAGCGACGTACCATCGCGGCGAGCCCCGCGGTGAGGTCGACGCTGCCGCGCGGCGGCGTTGTCGTGAGAACAACGCGGCGGAGTCCACGCTCTCGCGCGAGACGCTCCGCTAGGCGCGCGACGTGCGCGAGTATCGACTGATAGAGTTGTCGGCGATCGCGCTCCAGCGTCCGAATTTGCTCGGCGGCCTGCGCAGCCGACTGCCGGTCGGTTCGCGCGAGCGCGGCGAACCGTTGCGGGAGCTCGCGTGCCGACGTCCGCAGGGCATCTTCGACGGCGTCGGCGGTTCGGCCGGCGGAATAGCCGACAGCAAAGGACCGCATGCGCACGCGGAGGTCCGGCACGTTCGTACCGTGAGACTCCACACGCGAGACACCCAGTCGAATGGCCAAATTCGCGGCCGCCTTGGAATCAGTTTGCGCGGCAAGGGACGCTGTCGCCTCGGCGCCCTCCCGTGCGAGGCTGGCGCGGTAGGCCGCGAGGATGGCCGCATTGCGACGCTGCCGGACCGCGAGTGCCGCCTGCTCGGCGCGATTGAGCGCCATGAGCCGACGCTGCAGTGTCGTCCGCTTCGAGCTCGTTAGATGAAGATGTTGGAGCTGCAAGCGCAGCGCCAGCCGCTGTCCCGCGTCGCGCCTGGCAAGATCGAAGGCGAGCGTCAACTCATCCTCGCGCAACTGCTGTTCGCGCGCCGAGAGCGCGCGCGCATTGCGTTGCGCGATCGCGCCGGCATACTCGCGCTGGGTATCGTTGGTCTCGCGCGCCAGACCGTCGCGATAGCTGGCCAGAGACGAATCGCCGACGCGTTGCGAAGCTTCGATGTCGGCGAGCGCGGCGCGCTCATCATCTCGGTCGCGGCGCGTGGGCGCGGTCGCCAGCCGATGCACCTGCGCGGCGGCAGTACTGGTTCGATGCGCCACAATGGTGGCGCTGCGCTGCGCGTCCCGCGCCGGGTCGACTAATCCGGGCGGCGCCGACGTGCGGCGTAGCGCGCCGATCGCACGGTCGTACTGGGCGAGCATCGGCGCCAGTGGATGCGCCGAGATCACCGTACCGAGCTTCGCAAAGCCCACCCGTTGCGGCGGAGCGGTCGCGCCGATGAGCGCAGTAGCGAGCGCCAACGTCGCAGTTGCGGTTGCGCGCGTCATGGAAACTTCCTCAAGTAGGAAAACGCGATGCCGTTCGTGCCACTCGTGGGCGTAAACGACGTCATGTGATTCAAATTCATCACGTCGCTGGCGATGGCTTGCGGTTGCAGCAAGGCGAAGAGCGTCGGCCCTTCCGACGTGAAGGCGATGAGGCGCAGTCCCGTTCCAACGCTCGGGTGCGCCTCCAGCGTGATGCTCTGCGATCTAGGATAGCCGAAGGTTTGCGAAAAGATCGCGGTAACGGTTTTGCCGAACGCCTTCATCGCGCTGATGCCGACGCCGCTTTGGATGTCCGTTGTAATCTGTACTTCCGTGAACCCGAGCGAACTGGCGAGCGATGACGACAGTGGTTCCAACAGCGTCCGGGTGAAGACGGTGTTGAGTTGCCCCAACGCGACGTTGGTGACGGCCGTGGTCGCCGAGAACGGCTCGGCGTTGCCGTGCACGCCTTGCACCGCGCCGAACTGTTGCGCGCCCACGAGAATGCCCAAGATCTGCTGGCGGCTATACGGAGGATCCGACGCCAACGAGAGATTCATGTTGGTTGCCGGTCCCGTGACGTGCAGGCGAATCGCCGTCGCGGGATTCGTCACGAAGGTCGTCGCAACGGCATTCACGTCGGGAATGATTCCGCTCCCCGGGTCGAAACGGACGACGCCGCGTTCCAGGTTGAAGTTTCGGTAGAAGCTCAGGGAGCCGCCCGTGGATTCGAAACTCCCCGCCAGCGTCGGCGCACGCAGCGAACCGCCGAGCGTTACGTCACCGCTTGCGCCGATGTCCACGTTGCGGCTCTGAACGCGCACGTTCGGGCCGGCCGATATCTTGAGCGCGTTGAAGGCGACGTTGGGCAAGAGCGGCGACTGCTCGTTGCCGCCCTTGCTGCTCAGGAACGCCGTGAGCGGAACGCGCGCGTTGGACACCACGACGTTTCCGGTCACCACGGGCGACGTCGTGCCGCTTCGCTGCATCGCGACCTCGCCGTCGATTGCGCCGTCGAAGTAATCGGGAAGATCGAAGCGCGCGTTGACGGCGCGGGCCTGCAGCGACATGCGAGCGTCCGATGGGCGCAGCAACGATGAGACGACGGCGCTGCCGTTCGCCGAGATGCTACCGGGTCCGACGCGACCCTCCGATTCGAGACGCGTCCGCGTTCCTTCGAAGGTGAGATCGGCGCGCACATTTTCCACCGGCGAGCGTTCCATGGGCCCGCTAAACGTGCCGCGGCGCAATGCGAGGACACCGCTCAGGAGTGGTGCGGTCATCGTACCCCGCGCGTGCACCTCGCCGTCCACCCGACCGGCGAGCTGCGTGCGCTTGGGCAGCAACGCAACAAAGTTGGAGAGCTCCAAGTCGTCGGCGCGAAGTTGCGCTGAAATCGGCCCGCGCGCCGGTGCGACGCCTGAGGCCGTGATGGTAATCGGGACCACCGCCGTCGCGAGCGCTCGCCCTTTCGTGAAGTCTACTTCGCCGTTCGTAACGCGGACAGTGCGGCGATCGATCGCCACGTCGGCCTTGATTTGCGGTATCGTGAGGTCGCGATATCGCGCCGTGCGCAGCGCGAACGCGTCGCGCAGCACCGGTTCGCGGCGCGTTCCTTCAATGAATAACGTCGAGTCCAGGCTGCCGTCGAATTCCGGCTTCGTTCCGGTCGCCAGGAAGAAAAAGTGTTGGACGTCGGGGCTCACCGTATGTGCCGAGAGCGCGAGCCGATCTTGCGGGCGGAGGCCGAACGTGCCCGCCAGCGTCGTCGTCATCGATGGCACTTCCAGTATCGCGGAACGCACGATCCCGCGGCCGTGCGAAGCGGATGCGCTCAGTTCGAAACGGCGGACGGGCAATCTGCCGGCGGTTCCTCCGAAGACGGCCGCGTGCACGTCCATCGCGAGGTCGGGGTACACGCCGGCCACCGTTGCCTTGGCATCGAGGCGTCCGGTGACGGGAGCGTCGACGCCCAACATCGGCAGCCAGACCGCGAGATCCAAGCCGCGACCGTCCGCGCGTAAGTCGACCGAGCGCTGCGACGGGGACAGGCTTCCGGCAACGTTGACGACACCGGTCGGACCGCCGAGCCTCGCCACCGTCATTACGCGGTCCCCCGCGGTATGCCAGCGTGCGACGACGTTCCCCAGATCGAGCCGGCGAAACCGCGCGCCGGTAAAACGTGCGACGCCCGTGCTGCTCTCTACCATTGCGTTGCGTACGGATGCGGCGAGTGTCAAGTGGCCACGTCCGGCAAACATGTCGCCCGCGTCGAAGAAATCGTTGAGGTCGCTGAGGTCGAGATCGGGTGCGTCCACCGAGACGTGCTGCGTTGCTCCGGCGGCGTCCGCCGAGAGGGCGAGTGCGCTCGACCCGACGACGACTCGTCCCGCGGTCACGGAGAACGCGCTCCGCGAAGCTTCAACGTCGCCGCTGAAGCCGCGAAAGGCGAGCCCGTTCACCGAACCTTCGGGCGCACGAACGCGGCCGGCAACGCTCGCCGCACTGCCGGCGCCCCTGACACGAACGTCCGCATCGAAGCTGCCTTGCACCAGATCCGCCAATTGCGGCCGCGCCAGCGCCATGACGGTCCGCGCGTCCGACGTGTGAACGTCGGCCGCCAAGTCGTAACGCGGCGGCAAGGCGCTCCCCGGAGCAATACCTGCGATGGTTCCGGCTAAGCCGACGAAGAGCGGTCCGATCGCCGCCTGCGTATCGTACAACAACGCCGAGCCGTTGCGATAATCGACCGCAGCATTACCGTTGACGTTGAAGTCGCGGTAGCGCATGCCGGATGCAACGACGGTACCAACCACGTGCGGCGCTCCGGGCGTGCCGTCCACGCTCGCGGCGAAGCTCGCGGCGCGACCGAAGTTTCCGAACACGGCGCCCCGCATCGTGCCGTTGCGCAACGCGACGCGCGCTTGCGCCGTCGCAGCGCCCCATTCGCCGCGCAACGCGCCCGCGGCGCCCACACCCACATCGCCGCCGGACAGTCCGCCGAACAGCGTTCCAGTAAACGTCGCACGCGCGGCTGGAACCGGCAAAGCGCTCGCGCGCAGGATGCCAAAGGTCAGATTGCGCGGGCGATCGAGTGCGATGCGTCCGTACAGCGAACCCGATCCGCCGTGCACGTGTAGCGGCCCTACCGATCCGCGTCCTCGCTGGTCCACGTCGACAAGGGCGTCCAGCTGACGACTAGCGCTCGTTCCCCAAAGGACGCCGTGGAACGCGATGGCTTTGGGATCGTCAGCCGTAGCAACGCCGACGCCGTCGAGTGGAAGATCCGAAAGAACGGCGCCCGCATACGGAATGCGCCCGGGCGGCGCGTCGAAGGTCGTCAACAGGCGTATCGCGTCGCGTTCTCGACTGAAGCCGGCTTGCCCGCGGGCGGTCAGATTCAATCCCTGATAGGCGCCGCGGAAATCCACGACCTCGGCGTGCCGGCCATCGAACGCGACGAGCCCGCCCAATCCATCGAGCGCCGTCGACGCATAGCGAAGATGCGCCGATGAGAGGCGGATCCATGTAATCGGTTTATTCGCTCGGCCTTCAATCAACAGGCCGAAGGCGATTGCTCCGCCGATGGGGAGCCGTTGCGCCTGTGTAAAAGCGCCGCGCAGACGCGCTGCATCGCCGCTGCCGAGCGCGGTCATTCGCAAATGAGGATCGCGCAAGCCATAGAGGCCGCCCGCGATCGACAGCGGCAGCTCGCCCAAGCGGGCGTCGAAGTGCGGCGTTACGAGGCCGTCGTCGTAGATTTCAACCGGACCTCGGACGTCATCAATCGGCTCCGCAAGACCCCGCAGCGCGATGCGTCCGCGCGATAGCGTGCAGCTTGCGGCTAGGTGTGCGGAGAGCGCGCCCTGCGCGTCCGCGATTCCGGCGTAGCGGGCATCGAGTCCGTAGACGGTTCCATTGAGGAACCGCAGCGACGTGGAATCGGCGATAAAGTTAACGGCCGCGGCGATCGGCAACTTCTGGGCCGTCCAGTGCTGATCGATGTAACCCGCCGGCACGTTCATATCGCCACGGCCGCGGATCGGGTACAGCGAATCGGGACGCTCCCCGTAGAGCAGGTTCGCCGCATAATGCGACCGTGCCGAACTCGAAATCTCGGCGTCAAGCGAAAGCGCACGAACGTAAAGGCGCCGTTTCGTTGCGACTGCCTGCGGTCGCGCATCGTACACGTCCGCGGATGCATTCCGAACCCGAATCGTTGCGATGAGTGGGCGCCCGCCCTGCCCGCCGCCGGCCTGCACGTGCGGGAGCGGAATATTGTACGTTCCATCGGCGCGGCGCAACAGCGTCACGTGCGGCGACTGCGCTTCGACGGAGCTCACGCCAAAAAGCCGCGTTCCGCCGGGAAGCCAATCTCGCATGACGTAGCCCACGCGCAAAAGGGGGATCGTTGCGATGGGCTCGTCGCGCCGCGACGTGACCACGACGTTGCGAAACGTTGCGCGATCCGGCGCGAGCGATAGATCGCTATAGGTGAAACGCACGCCCGCAAAAGCGTCGACCGCCAGGCCGATGGCGCCCCGCGAAATGACCTGCCACTGCCATAGTGCGAGCGCCGTTGTGAAGCAAGCGATGCCGAACGCCCACCACAACCACTGGCGACGCCAGCGTTTCATACGCGACTTTTTCCCAATTGTGTAGGATGCGTACCCTGGTCCGCGATTAGAGAGCGCTTCCTG
>JAFAQW010000065.1 GCA_019245995.1 Vulcanimicrobiota bacterium
GGCAGTAACAGGATAACATTTCAACGGGGCTAACTCCAAGCCTAAATGTCAGGAGCGTCTGAAGCGCTGGGTGAGCGGTTTCGCGCGGCCCGCGAGGCGCGCGGCATCTCGCTTTCCCAAGCCGCCGAACAGATTCGCATCCGTTCGCTTTATCTCGCCGCAATCGAGGATGAAAACTGGACCACGATTGGGGCGCCGGTATACATTCGCGGCTTCCTGCGCACGTACGCGCGCTTCCTCGGCCTCGATCCGGAAGAGGCCGTCGCCGCGTTCAACCGGGTCCAGCCGCCGGCCCAGTCGCCCACGCCGACCGACCTCACCAGAGGCGAGCGGCGGTCGACGCCGGGATGGCTGTCGGGTGCGTTGTTGTGGACCGCGGGAACGATCGCGGTGCTCCTCATCGCCTTCGTCGTGTTCACCGAGCTGACGCTGCCCCGCCGCGGCACGGTCCAGACGGTTCCGCTTGAAACCGCCTCGGCTGCCGTCGCAACGCCGCTCGCGACACCGCAGGGCAGCCCATCCCCGCCCGTCCCGGCTGGCGCCGGCGCCGCCAACTCGCTGACGTTGGTGCTCTCGGCGCCGTCGTGGATGCGCGTAACGGTTGACGGAAATGTTAGTATGGAGGGCACGTTTCCCGCGGGGATTGCGAAGACGTTCCATGGGAAGAGCGCGTTGGTCCGCATCGGCAACGCGGGCGCCGTCGAGATTTACGTTGACGGTAAGAACCTCGGAAAGCTCGGCAAATCCGGCGACGTGGTGGAGCGCGCGTTTAGCTTATGAGGAGTATATAAATTAAGCCGTGGCGAGCGAATCATCCTTCGACGTCGTTTCGCGCGTCGATAGCCAGGAACTCGACAACGCGCTGAATCAGACGCGCAAGGAGATCGAGAACCGCTTCGATTTCAAGAACAGCAAGACCGAGATAAACTTTGACGGCAAGGCCATCACGTTGATCTCGGACGACGAGCTCAAGATGCGCAACGTCGTTGACGTGCTCAAGACCAAGGCCGTGCGTCGCGGCATCGACGTCAAGGCCTTCGACTTCGGCGCCGTCGAGCCGGCGGCGGGCGGTACCGTGCGGCAGGTCGTGAACATTCGCAGCGGTATTCCCAAAGAGCAGAGCAGGCCGCTGCTGGCCGAGATCAAGAATCTCAAGCTGAAGGTCAACGCCCAGTATCAGGACGACCACATCCGCGTCTCAGCCAAAAGTAAGGATGATCTGCAAAAAGTAATTGTGGCGTTGCGCTCGCTGGAGTTCGAGCTGCCGCTGCAGTTCGTCAATTATAGGTAACCGCGAAAAAATTATGCCAAGTGTAGCGTTCGTGAGTTTGGGCTGCGCCAAAAACCTGGTGGATACCGAGGTGATGATCGCCCAACTCGCCGCCGATGGCTGGCAGCTCGAGAGCGACGCGGACAGAGCGGATACCGTCGTGATCAACACCTGCGCGTTCATCGATCCGGCCAAGGCCGAATCGACGCAAACGATTTTGGATCACGCCACTCGCAAGCAGCCCGGGCAGCAGTTGATCGTGGCGGGATGTCTCGCGCAGCGCTACGGCCCGCAGCTGCAGGCGCTCGTCCCCGAGATCGACGGCGTCGTGGGCACGGGAGCGTACGTCGGGATCGCCGACGTGCTGCGAGAGGCGCAAGCCGGACGCAAGCCGCTGCGCTTGCACTTCGAAGCCGAACCGGTTCACGATTTCCTACCGCGGCTCGTCACGACGCCGCAGGCCACCGCGTATCTCAAGGTCGCAGAGGGTTGCGATCACCCGTGCACCTTTTGCATCATCCCAAAACTGCGCGGCCCGTTTCGGAGCCGCGGCAAAGAATCGATCTGCGCCGAAGCGCGCGCGCTGGTCGCGGGCGGGGCGAAGGAGCTCATCCTGATCGCGCAGGACACCTCGATGTGGGGGCGCGATCTCGGCATGCGCCGTGGCGGCTTGGCACGGCTCTTGCACGAGCTGCACGCCATCGAAGGGCTCGAGTGGATCCGGTTGCTCTACCTCTATCCCGCGACCGTTGACGGCGAGCTGATCGAAGCGATCGCGACACTACCCAAGGTTTGCAAATACATGGACATGCCGTTGCAGCACGTCCATCCCGACGTGCTGCGGGCAATGCGCCGCCCGAGCAACGGCGAGCGCTATCTCGAGCTCATCGACGAGTTCCGGTCGCGCGTCCCAACTATCACGATGCGCTCCACCTTCATCGTCGGCTTTCCGGGCGAGCGCGACGAGCACGTGGAGTACCTGGAAGAGTGGATTGGCCGCGCGCAGCTCGATCGCGTCGGCTTCTTCGAATACAGCGCCGAAGAGGACACGCCGGCCGCGACGTTGCCGGATGCCGTTACGGTGCGACAGCGGCGCGAGCGACTGGTGCGTCTGCGTGAAGCGCAGCGGAGCGCCTCCGAACGCGCGCGGCGCAAGCGGTGGGGCGGCACCGTTCGCGTGCTCGTCGAGGAATCTCGCTACCTGCGCGCGCACGACGAGGCGCGGCGGCGCTTGAACGTCTCACGAGCATGGTTCGGCCGCTCGGAGGGTGAAGCGCCCGGTGTCGATGGGGGCATCTATTTCACCGGCGACGCTAATGCCGGCGAGTTCTGCCGCGTGCGCGTGGAGAGCGTCGGCGCCTTCGACCTGTTCGGCAGCAGCGTTGCTGTGGAGGCGTGCGCGGTTTGAGTAAGCGCCTGCTGACGATTCTTGGGCTGCTCGTGGTCGGCGTCGCCGCAGCGTGCGCCGGATACGTGATATTCGAGCATAAGAACCCAATCGTCGCGATCTCGCAGTTGTTCGTGCCGTCGCCGCAACAGACGTTCGGCAAATCGAACCTGCTCGTTCTCGTCGAAGGGCTCGACTACGACTACACCAACAAAGACGAAGAGTTTTCGACCAACTCACGCAGCGACGTGATTTGGGCCGTCAACCTCGACTTCGTTAACAAACGCGTGTACCAGCTGTCGATCCCGCGCGACATGGTGGCGACGCTGCCCAACGGTTCACAGGCGAAGATCAATCAAGCGCAGTCCGACGGCGGCGTGAAAGAGGCCAAATCCGTCATCGCACAGTGGCTCGGCATTACCGGCTTCGATCGCTACGCCATCTTGCGAATCGACGCCA
>JAFAQW010000069.1 GCA_019245995.1 Vulcanimicrobiota bacterium
GCGAGATCGCCTCGGCAGCGGCTTCTCGCTGCGAGGTTTTCACGATCGCCTGCTCTCGTTCGGCACCGTACCATATTCCACGATCCGGGACGAATGGTTCGGGGACGCCTCGTGGCTCAAGGCGTCGCTGGCACCGATGGCGCCCAAGGAGTTTTGACGTTCCGAAAATGCCGCGCATCACGAGTGGATCTCTCGGCAGCCGCAAACTGCGCTCACCGAAGGGCAGCCACGTTCGGCCGACGCCGGGACGAGTGAAGGAGTCGCTTTTTTCCATCTTGATGCCGCGTTTGGAGGGCGCGCGGGTTTTGGATCTGTTCTCGGGGACCGGCGCGATCGGATTCGAAGCCGCATCGCGCGGAGCAGCCCGAGTGGTGTGCGTCGAAGCGCAACGCGAGATCGCCGCGGCAATCGAGGAGTCCGCGAAGCAGTTCGGCGTGAGCGACACCGTGACCGTTTTTCAAGCGCCGGCAGAGCGCGCGCTCTACCGGCTCGAGGGCCCCTTCGACATCGTGTATCTGGATCCGCCGTATTCGGATCCCGTGCCGCTTGCGCTCTTTGCACTCATGCGTGAGCGCGCTTTGCTGGCCGAGGATGCCGTGGTCGTCTACGAACACGCTGCCAGGCGGATCTTGCCCGACATACCCGGATATCGCTCCGCGCGCGAAGAAGTCTATGGCGATGTGGCTCTCGCTTTCTTGTCGCCGGTAAGTTGACCGACGGTAAGGTCGCGCGCGGCACGCTCGCAGTATATCCGGGCTCGTTCGATCCACCGACGAACGGCCACTTGGACGTGATCGAGCGCACCGCCCGGGTCTTCGACATGCTGGTCGTGGCCATCGTGGTGAACCCGCAAAAGCGCGCGCCGATGTTCTCACTCGACGAGCGCGTCTCGATGCTCAAACGGTGCGTCGAGCCGTTTCGAAACGTGCGCGTGGAGCACTTTACCGGCCTTCTCGCGGATTATGTCAGGGCGGCCGGAGCCGAGGTCATCGTCAAAGGGCTGCGGGTCGTCTCCGACTTCGAAAGCGAGATGTCCGCCGCGTTAATGAATCGAGCCCTTTCCGAGGTCGATACGTTCTTCTTGATGTCGGATCAAAAATACTCATTCGTCAGCTCGAGCCTCGTTAAGGAGGTTTTCTTCCTGGGCGGCGACGTCGCCGCACTCGTCCCTCACCCGGTGCTCAGCCTGATGGCGGAGAAACGAACCACTCTACAACGGAGGTAGCAATGTCGGTCTATCGCGTCCTGGACAAACTCGAAGCGTACGTTCACGAAGGAACGTGGCTTCCCGCCGGTTACCGCATCCTCTCGGAGGAGCGGCTCGTGGAACTCGTCGAGAAGATTCGCGCGTCACTGCCCACCGAAGTGGGGCGAGCGAAGGTCATCGCAAAAGATCACGACCGAATGCTTCGTGCCGCGCAAGAAAAGGCGCAGGCGATCGTCGATGAAGCGGCCAGCAAGCACGAGGAGCTCGTAGACCAGAACGAGATCGTTCAGCGCGCACGTACGACTGCGGAGACGGTGATGCGCGAGGCGGAAGAGCAGAGCCGGCGCGTGCGTGAAGGCGCCGATCGATATGCGGCACAGGTGCTTGCGGAGATGGAGTCGCGGCTCTCAGGCGCGTTGGGAGCCGTGCGAAAAGGACGCGATTTCCTCAGCGGCGCTCGCCCCGGCGCCGAGCAGCCACTCGCAGAGACGGCGGCAAAAAGCAAGCGCGCCGCCTTCGACTTGCAAAGCGCGGCAACGATTGCGCCAGAGGAAACCGCCGCGCTGGAATCGGTGTAGCGGTCCGCGGCCGCAGCTCGGGCTATGGTCCGGTGGAGTTTCGGGAATAACGCTCTCATGAAGCAGTTCGCAATTCTGATCGCCATGGCGGGCCTTTTCGCGGTACCAGCGATGGCGGATCAGCCCGGCGGCATCTCGGGCACGGTCGTGGACGCCCAGAACGGGCAGCCCGTGCCGCACGCCACGCTGTACTACTACCGGGCACCGTATCTCGAGAACGGCCCGAACCGCATCATGACGCTGCAAACGAACGCGCGCGGCTATTTTAGCGACCTCACGCTTCAACCGGGACGCTACGTCGTGATGGCAAGACTCCCAGGCAAGGTAGAAGGCTGCGCGATCGACGACGTGATGGGCGGTGAAGTCGCTCGAGTGCGGATCGAAATCGGACACAACGAGATCATGTGCAGCGGTCCCCGCGTGCATCCCGCGCTCGTGGATCCCAACGCCTCGGCAGACGTCTACCGGATATAGGAACGAACGGGAAGCGGCTCGCCGCCTGCTAGACGGGCGGCGCCTGCACGTTGTGCGCGAAGGCCTCCAATCGCGCGCGGTCGATCGCCCGGACGCGGCCCCGATCGAGTTCGAGGGCGCCCGCGTTGCGCAGCCGGAGCAGTGCGCGAGCCGCCATGTCGCGCACCGTTCCAGCCGCCGCGGCGATCTGCGCCTGCGATAAATTTTCGACGCCCGGCAAGCCGCGGGCCATGCCGACCGACGTCCTCGCGTAACCGAGCAAAAACTTCGCGACGCGTTGCAGGACGTGTGCGAACGCCAGATCGGCAATCGTGTCGATCGAGCGTCGGCGCGCTTGCGACGACGCGACGAGAAAGCCCCAAGCGAGCTCCGCGTCGTTGCGCGCTGCGTGAATCACCGCTTCGCTGGGCAACGTAATGATCGCGGCATCGGTGAGTGCTTCGGCCCGCGTCGTTGCGCCGCCGCCGTCGAAGGTACCACTTTCGTTCAGGGTGTCGTGCGTCAGACGCTCGCCGATCGTGTGCGTTTTGCCGTCCGGTGAAAGCAACGTGTAGATGATCTTGCCGCTCTTGACGATGCCCAGGTACGGCCACACCTCGCCCTCATCGAATATCGTTTCACCCGACTTATAGCTGCGTTCCGTCATCTGCGAGGCGAGTTCTTTGAGCGTATTTGCCTTGGCAGAGGTGAATGCCGCGACGTGCGAGAGGAACGCTTCCCCGTCGGCGTTTTCGTCGATTCTTTCGAGGCGCACCGTCCAGCGATTGCCGCCGAGGTTGCGCGCATCCCAGGAGAAGCGTCCGGGGCGCAGCTGCGCCATTTCGTTGCGTAAGGCGCGCGGATCCGTCTCCTCGTTGATTTCGAGCGCGCTTCCGATGCCGAGTTTGTCGAAGGTTTCCAAGAGTTGGGCGGTTTTCGTCGCAGGCAGCAACGAACGGGCATCAAAAGTGACCGCAGCCGGACGGGTAATAGGCATGATTCCGTCTTAGGGGCGCCCAACGTCGGCGCCTGCCGGGACGAGCGCGCGGCGGCGCGAATACGCGGTTGCTATGACCACGCAGGCACTCGACACCGATATCGTCATTCTCAACGGCGCGCGCACGCCATTCGGGAATCTGGGCGGCGCCCTTTCGCACTTGACCGCCACCGACCTCGCCGTCTCCGCCGCGCAGGCCGCTATCGCGCGCAGCGGCGTGCCCGCTGAAAAGATCGACGAAGTCGTCTTCGGAAACGTCATTCAGAGCAGTGCCGATGCAATCTACCTCGCACGCCATGTCGGACTCCGCGCCGGATTGCCGGTGGTGGTGCCGGCGTTGAACGTGAACCGCCTGTGCGGTTCCGGACTGCAAGCGATTCTGTCGGCGGCGCAGTCGCTCTCGCTTGGCACGGCAACGTACGCGCTGGCCGGAGGAACCGAGAACATGTCGCAAGCTCCGCACGTCGTGCGAGGCGCGCGCGAAGGTTTTCACCTCGGTCAGGACGTCGTATTCGAAGACTCGCTGTGGACGGCGTTGACCGATTCGTACGGCAATACGCCGATGGCGATCACTGCCGAAAACTTAGCGAAGAAGTACGGCATCTCGCGGGAAGAATGCGACGAGTTCGCGCTCGCGAGTCAAGAGCGGGCGGTTGCGGCGCAGAACGACGGCTTTTTCGCGGAGGAGATCGTCGCGGTCGACGCTCCAGGGCCGCGCGGGTCCACCACGCGCGTGGAGAAGGACGAGGGCCCGCGGCAAGGGCTGACGCTAGAAAAACTCGGCAAGCTTCCGGCCCGGTTCGTGCGTGACGGGGTCGTGACTCCGGGAAACGCCAGCGGCATTACCGATGGAGCGGCCGCGGTGGTATTGACGACCGCTGCGCGCGCGAAGGCCGACGGCTTGCAATGGCTCGGGCGGTTGATCGACGGCGCGGTGGTGGGAGTAGAACCACAGATCATGGGAATCGGTCCGGCCTTCTCTATTCCAAAGGCGCTCCAACGCGCCAACCTGCG
>JAFAQW010000091.1 GCA_019245995.1 Vulcanimicrobiota bacterium
TATGAATTCGTCAAAGTGAGCTACGGTGCGATTCCACATCTGATGAAACGCTATCGTATTCTGGCCTCGGGCGGGGCGGTCGGCCGCGGTTGCGGTCCGCTGCTGGTGGCGCGGCCCGCCACGTCGCCGCCGCTTTTCAGCGACTTCGCACAAAAGCGCATCGCGATTCCCGGCGAACGGACGACGGCGTTCGTGCTGCTGCAACTCGCGCTCGGGACGCGTCCCAAGACGACGACGATGCGGTTCGATCGCATTATCCCCGCGGTGCTCGCCGGCGAGATCGATGCGGGCCTCATCATTCACGAATCGCGCTTCACCTATCGCGACGCCGGATTGATCGCGATCGTGGATCTCGGAGAATGGTGGGAAAACATGACGCTCCTGCCGATTCCGCTCGGAGCAATTGCGGTGCGAGACGACGTGCCGGAAGACGAAGCGCGCGCATTCAACGGGGCGATTCGTCGAAGCCTCGACTTCGCGCGCAACAACGCCGCCGCCGTCATGCCGTACGTCCGCGAGCACGCCGCCGAGATGAACGACGACGTCATTCGGGCGCACATCGAAACCTACGTGAACGATTTGACGGACGACCTCGGGGAGCTGGGGCGGAACGCCGTTCGCGCGCTCTTCTCGCGCGCCCACACCGCCGGCATACTCAACCGCGCGATCGAGCCGCGCTTCGTCGAGTCGTGAGACGGCGCCGTTTTCTCGCCACGGCCGCCGCGCTCGCGGCCGCCGCGGCGGGGCGTGGGCGTGCCGAGCCGCTGCCGCCCGCGAAAGTGGAGTTGGGCGACGAAGTCTTCTTGCGCCGGACCTGGCGCGAACTCGACGGACGCACGGTCGGCGTCGTCGCCAATCAGAGCGCCGTGACGTCCCGCGCCGAGTCAATCGTCGACTCCATCTTGCGCCACGGCGGAATACGCATTAAGGCGATTTACGCTCCGGAGCACGGCTTTCGCGGCGACCGCAACGCCGGCGCGTCCGTGGCGTCATACGTGGATCCGAAGACGCACCTGCCGGTGTACAGCCTCTACGGCCCCACCCGTCGTCCGACGGCCGAAATGCTGGAGGGGGTCGACGTGCTGATATTCGATATCCAAGACGTCGGCTCGCGCGCGTATACCTATATCTCGACGATGGCGTACGCGATGCAGGGTGCGCGGGAGTTCGGGCGCGAGTTCTGGGTGCTGGATCGTCCAAATCCTACAGGGGGCGCCATCGTCGAGGGACCGGTGCTCGAGCCTGCCTACGAATCGTTCATCGGACTCTACCCGATCGCGATGCGTCATGGAATGACCACTGCGGAGCTCGCGCTGCTCTTCAACGACCACTTCGGCATTCGCGCCAAACTGCGGGTCGTGCGGATGGAGGGCTGGCGGCGCTGGATGATTTGGCCCGACACGGGTTTGCAGTGGGTTCAGACGTCGCCCAATATCCCACAATGGGAATCCACGATCGCCTATCCCGGTACGGGTCTGATCGACGGGTTAGGCATCAACAACGGCAGCGGCTTCACCAAACCGTTCCTGCTCGCCGGCGCCGGCGGCATTGACGGCGATCGTCTCGCCGCGCGCCTGAACGCGCTCGACTTGCCCGGCGTCTGGTTCCGGCCCGCGGCGTGGTCGCCGTTGACCGGATCGCTGCAAGGTCGCGAGCTGACCGGCGTCGAGTTGATGATCTTCGCGCCGCACCGGTTTTTGGCCGTGCGCACGGCGGTCCACATCGCGGTCGCCGTTCGCGACTACTTTCCGCGCGCGATTCACATCGAGAGCGTGTCGGGGCTGGATCGGGACTGGGGAACCGACTCTTTCCGCCAAGCGTTCGTCAATGGCGAGCCGGCCGACGCCATCCTGGGCCGCTGGCGCGACGCCGTCGCCGAATTCGACCTGCTTCGCCGCAGTTATCTGCTCTATCCATAAGCACGCTGCCCGACGGACGCTATTGCTCCAGTTTGTGCAGCGTGTTGGTCTTGGTGTCCGTATAAAATAAGGCCGTGTCGCGGTCGCTCTTTCCCGTGGCGAGGAGTCCGAAGACGTGCGCGATCGTGCTTCGGTCGAGCGCTTTCGTCGCCAGCACTTGTCCCGACGGCGTCAACTCCACGAGCTTGTTGCCGCCGTGCGTATTCGCGACGACGAGATTTCCGTTCGGCAGCAGAGCGGAAGCCACGGGCGCATCGAGGGGAGGGCCGCTATAGACGAGCCTCGCGCACGTGGACTTGGGATGGGCGCATTTGAATTGCTTTCCACCGCGTTGCACGACGATCTCGTCCTTTTCCAGCAAACTGCTCGCATTGGAAACCGCGACGACGGTGTTATCCACGCCGTCCACGACGTACAGCGTGTCGTTGCAGAGATCACCGGTTCTGCGGCTGTCATACTGTATGCCTGAGGGGCCCAAGGCGGTCCAGCCGGAGCCGTTATTGACGCCGAAACCGATCATCACGCGCGTCATCTTGACCTTGCCGGAGCGACTGACCGGCAGAAACGACACTTTGACGATCGAGCCGCCGTTGACATCGGAAACGTAAACGTCCTCCGGCGCATACGCCAAACCGCAGAAGGCGTCGGCGTCGCCCA
>JAFAQW010000111.1 GCA_019245995.1 Vulcanimicrobiota bacterium
TGCACGACGGTGCGCACGCCGAACGGCGCCATCTCGCCGTGGAGCTCCTCGTTGACCACCACCATAATGTCGTGGATACCGCCGCTTCGCAACGACTCGAGCACGTACCACAGCATGGGCCGACCGCAGATCTCGTGCAGAACTTTCGTGCGGCTGCTCTTCATCCGCGTTCCTTTGCCTGCGGCGAGTACGATCGCACGAATCATGCGGGCACGCTCGCGGGCGCGAGCAACAGTTCCCACGCCTCTTGCTCGCGCTTGCTGGGCGGCCCGAGCAACGCCAGCGCGTTGCGCAAGCGCTCGCGAACCAAATCGCGCCCCAAGAGCTCCATCGAGTCGAAGAGCGGTATGCTCGTCCGGCTGCCCGTGATCGCCACGTAAAAGGGACGAGCGACGTCGCGCGCCCTTTTCCCCAAGGCATCGGCAATGCGCTTGACGACCGTCTCGATGCCCGGCGCGTCCCACGCCGGCAGAGCGTCGAGCTCGCTCATCGCGAGCACGAACGCTTGGCGCACTTCGACCTCCTCGAGCTTCGGGCAGCGGAGATCCTCGCGCTCCAGCACCAGCCGCCCCGAAAAGAGAAACGCAAGCAGCGGCGCCAGATCGCTCAATCGCTCGATGCGCGGCGCGCTGAGTTCCGCCAGCCGCTCGAAACGCGCGCGACCGGATGCCCACCGCGACGCGCGGTCGAGCAGCGCTTCAGGTGAAAGCCGCTCGCGAATGTAGCGCGCATTGAGCCAGTTCAACTTCTCAACGTCAAAGACGGGGCCGCCGATCGGCACCTGTTCCACCTCGAAGCGGCGCACGATCGCAGCGAGATCCATCAACTCGTCTTCGCCGTCGCGGGCGGCGTTGGCGAGCAACGCCAAGAAGTTGACGAGCGCCTCCGGCAAATAGCCTAGGGCGCGGTAGAACAGAATTCCGGTCGGGTTCTTGCGTTTGCTCAGCTTGCTTTTATCGGGATTGCGCAGCAACGGAAGGTGCAGCAGCTTCGGCGGTTCCCAACCGAAGTACGAGTAGAGCAACAAGTGCTTGGGCGCACTGGACAGCCACTCTTCACCGCGGAAGACGTGCGTGATGCGCATGAGATGGTCGTCCACGACATTGGCGAGGTGGTAGGTCGGCATACCGTCGGACTTCACGAGCACCTGCATGTCCACGCTGCGGTACTCGAATTCGACGCTGCCGCGCCGCAGGTCGCTCACGACGCAAACGCCGTCGTCCGGAACGCGCAGCCGAACGACGTGCTCCTCTCCCGCCGCGAGCCGGCGCTGCACGTCGTCGGAGGAGAGGCTCAGGCACAAGCCATCGTAGCGTGACGGTTGCGCCGCCGCTCGCTGGGCGGCGCGCATCTCGTGCAAGCGTCCTTCGCTGCAAAAACAATAAAAGGCCTGACCGCCGGCCAGCAGTTCGCCGGCGTAGCGGCGATAGATCTCGGATCGCTCGCTCTGCCGATACGGGCCATGCGGACCCCCCACGTCGGGACCTTCATCCCACGCGATGCCGCACCACGCAAGGGCCTCGAGGATCGACCCCTCGCTCTCGGCCGTGCTGCGCGCGGCGTCGGTATCCTCGATGCGCAGGATGAACTCTCCCCCGTGTTTTTTCGCGAAGCAATAGTTCACCAGCGCAACGTACGCCGTGCCCACGTGCGGGTCGCCCGTCGGCGACGGCGCGACGCGCGTTCGAACTCCGTTCATGAGGTTACCCGACGAGCGCTCTTCGCTTACCGCATTCGGTTTGAACGAAGTCCACGATCTCGCCAAGCGGCGCGCCTGGAGTGAAGATGGCGCGCACGCCGAGATCGCGAAGGCGCTGCGCGTCTTCCGGTGGTATAGTCCCGCCGCCGAAAAACACGATGTCGCCGGCATCCTGCGCCTTCAGCTGCTCCACGACGAGCGGGAACAGCGTCATGTGAGCTCCGGAAAGGATCGACAATCCGATGCCGTCGGCGTCCTCCTGAATGACCGTCTGCACGATCTGCTCGGGCGTTTGGAAGAGGCCCGTGTAGATAACTTCCATTCCGGCGTCGCGCAAAGCGCGCGCAATGACCTTCGCGCCTCGATCGTGGCCGTCGAGTCCCGCTTTAGCGATGACTATCCGAAGAGGTCGTTCGTTCATTCCCTTTCTCGTTCTTACGCCGGCTCAACGCCAGGGCTTCCTCGAGTTTACGCTTGACCTTCGCCAGCGTCCGCCGTATGCGATAAATTTCGATGTCAGTTCGGCGCCGCCATCGGTCGCGCGGCATCACACGACCGCGGTTTCCGTGTAACGGCCGTACACCGCCGCCATCGCCTCGACGATCTCTCCCTCAGTGCAATACGCGTTAACGCAGTCGATGAGATGCGGCATGAGGTTGTCGTTCGGGTCGCGGCACGCGGCCTGCAGACGTTCGAGGGAGGCGCCGGCACGCGCCGAATCGCGTCGGCGGCGGACGTCCTGCACCGCTTGCGCCTGCGCGCGTTCCGTTTCCTCGGTGATCCTCAACAGCTCGATTTCGGCGGCTTCCTCTTCCCCCGTAAAGGCGTTGACGCCCACGACGACGCGATCTTTCCTCTCGATGGAGCGCTGGTAGCGATAACTCGCCTCGGCAATCTCGCGCTGAAAGAAACCGGCCTCAATCGCCTCGATCACGCCGCCGTACTCGGCGATTTGCGCGAAATAGCTCTCCGCCTGACGTTCCATTTCGGCGGTGAGAGCCTCGACGTAGTACGATCCTCCGAGCGGGTCGACGACGCTGGTGACGTTCGTTTCGTACGCCAACACCTGTTGCGTGCGCAACGCGATCTCGACCGATTTTTCGGTCGGCAGCGCCAGCACTTCGTCCATCGAGTTGGTGTGTAGCGATTGCGTTCCACCGAGCACGGCGGCGAGCGCCTCGTACGCCACTCGCACGATGTTGTTCTCTGGTTGCTGCGCCGTGGCGCTGCACCCGGCCGTCTGCGTGTGGAAACGCAGTTGCCACGAGCGCGGATCGCGCGCGCCGTACTTCTCGCGCATGTGGCGGGCATAGATGCGCCGCGCGGCGCGGTATTTGGCGATCTCCTCGAAAAAGTCGATGTGCGAGTTGAAAAAGAACGACAGGCGCGGCGCGAAGTCGTCGACGTCCATGCCGCGCTTCATCGCCGCCTCGACGTACGCGAACCCGTCGCCGAGCAGCCCGCGGTCTGCGTGTGGAAGCGCAGCGTCCACGAACGCGGATTCTTGGCGCCGTACTTCTCGCGCATGTGACGCGCCCAGATGCGCCGTGCCGCTCGGAACTTCGCGATCTCCTCGAAGAAGTCGATGTGGCTGTTGAAGAAGAAGCTCAGTCGCGGCGCGAACTCATCGACATCCAGGCCGGCGGCAATCGCGTGCTCGACGTACGCGAA
>JAFAQW010000054.1 GCA_019245995.1 Vulcanimicrobiota bacterium
TGCAATCGCGATTCGATCCGTAGTTCACCACGATCGCGACGTCGAGATGCGCCGGTATGGCCACGTCCTGCATGAAGTTGTCGAACGTGGAATGCGGATCGGCATGGTACGGGTGTCCGCCGCACTGCGTCATCGTGTTCGTTTGCCAGTGATAGGCGTCGGCCGGAGTTCCACCCGGCCAGCGCGTCGCTTCCATGCCGGCGGTTTCCAGCGAGCTCGCGATGCCGGGTTGCGTGATGTCGAACCACACCACCATGCCCACGCCGCGCACGTAACCGGACACGCGCGGCCCGACCTCCGACGGCACGACGGTGAGCGAGGCCGCCGCGGCGGCGCACGACGCGCTCGCAACCATCGTAACAAATATCAAGACGCTTGGGCGAATCATGCGATGGTATGCGAGAGCTAGCCGGGTGGCCCCTAGGAAGGGAGCGTCGCCCGGCAACGAAAGCTGCGAGGGTGAAGTACGCCGTCGTCGTCGCCGCCTGCGCGTTCGCGCTCACCGGATGCGCGAGCGGCGCGAAGCAAACCTCCGCCGATAAATCGCCGGCGGGCACCTATCGCGTCGTGCTCGATACGACCAAGGGCCGCGTAACGATGGAGATCGATCGCAGCCTCGCGCCGCACGGCGCGCAGCGGTTCTACGAGCTCGTGAAGGCACGGTACTTCGACGGATCCCGGTTTTATCGCGTCGTGCCGGGCTTTGTCGTGCAGTGGGGCGCGGCCGCCGATCCCGCCGTTACGAAGAAGTGGGACGTCACGATTCCCGACGATCCGGTCAAGACGTCGAATACGCGGGGAACCGTCGCGTTTGCCGCCTCACAGCAGCCTAACAGCCGCACGACCCATCTCTTCATCAACTACGGCGACAACTCGCGCCTCGACGCCCTGGGCTTCGCGCCGATCGGCCGCGTGACGAGCGGAATGAGCGCGGTGGACCACATCTACGCCGGCTACGGCGAACGGCCGGATCAAACGCTCATCGGCGAACGGGGCAACGCCTATCTGAGCAAGTCGTTCCCGCGCCTCGATTACATCAAGAGCGCGCGCATCGTCGGACCCTAGCGCGCGTCCCACTCCTCCGCGTTTACCGGCAGCCAGAGCATATTGATGCGATAACCCGAGACGCGGTTGCTGACGCCCATCAAGCGGCTCTCGTAATAGAGCGGGATGACGGGCACGTCGTCGTGGACGAGCGTCTGAATGGCGTTGAAATCCCGCTCGCGCTGGGCTTGGCTCGGCGTCCGCGCCTGGTCGTCGAAGAGCGCCTCGAAGCGCTGCGAGCAGTAAAAAGAGTGATTGTCCCCGCCTTTGATCGCCTGCACGCAGCGCAAGTTGAGCGATTGCTCCGGGTCGCCGCCGCCGACCCACGTCTCACCGACGACCGTACCCTTCGCGTTGCGTAAGAGGCCCTCCGGACTGAACCAAACGCGCGTGGGATTGGCCTTGATCGTCAGCGGCATGCCGGCGGCGGCGAGCTGCGCCTGAACCATCGTGGCGATTCGCACGTTGATCGGATCCTCGGAGTTCACGCCGATCAAGCCACCGAATGGGGTTGCATCTTTGTACCGCACGCCGTTACGCAACTGCCAGCCCGCGGCGTCCAGTTCTCGCGCGGCCATGCGGGGATCGTAGCGATAGGGTGCGATCGCGACGCTCTTCCACCGCACGATGGGCGGCGGCAGAAACGACGACGCCGCAGGAAATTCGTTGCGCCACGCGCTCGCAAGGGCGCCGTAATCGAGGGCCGCGGACATCGCTCGGCGCACGCGGGGATCGCGCGTGGGGCCTTTTTGCGTGTTGAGGTAGAGCAGGCGCGTCGCATTCTCGGGGAAGCGCAGTACCCGGATTCCCGCGATGCGTTCCGCTTGCGAAACGTTCTCGGCCGTCAGCGTGCCGAGGTCCGCGCTACCGGAGCGCAGCGCCACGAAGTTCGAGTTCAGGTTCGGAACGATCTGCAAGACGATTTGGGACAGCTTCGGCTTGGGGCGGTAGTACGGATTGGCGTCCAGCACGATGCGGTCGCCGCGCAACCAGGCCTTCACGCGAAACGGGCCGGTGCCGAACGGTGCGTTCTCCCACGGCGAGCCGACGATCTTGGTGTCCGCGAACGCGTGCTTCGGCAAAATGCCATAGACGAAGTCCGCCTGCGCAAAGAGCACGTGCACGGCGGCGTTCCACGGCCGGCGCAGACGGATCACGACCGTGTGCGCGTCCGGCGTCTGCATCGCGGCGATGCGGCGATAGGGCTCGACCGACGTCGCGCGATTGCGCGGATCGAAGATGGCGCGGTAGGTGAACGCGACGTCCGCCGATGTCAAGGGCACGCCGTCGGCAAAGCGAGCGTCGGGACGCAGATGATACGTGATGCGCGTACCGTCGGATGAGATGTCGCCGTTTTGGCGCGTCGGGTACCGCGTGAGCAAGATCGGCACGGCGCGATTGCCGGCATCGAGCCCAACGAGCGTCTGGCAAAATAGCGAGTCCACCGCCAAGATTTCTTGGTCGATCGCGACCAAGGGAACGAGCGACGCAGGGTCGGCGTCGAGGGCGACGCGTAAGACGTGCGGGGGCCCCGAGCGAACCGTGCCACCACGGGAACAGCCCGGCAGAGCGGCCGCGACGCAGGCGCAGAGGCACGCGGTCAACGCGCGCTTTAGCTCCATGGTGCGCGCCTTCGGTGCGCCCGCCAAGCGACCCGCAGGGGCGTTCGTACCGGTGACAAAATTACCGGGACCTACTCGGCTAGGCGCCCCCTAGCCTCGCTCAGATGAGGTGATGCGTCTGTATGTTTAGCCACTCACGTCTCGGCGGAATCCTCGTATGCGCGGTCGTCCTCGCGTTGGCTGGTTGTGCCGCCAACGGTGGCGTCGCGCCCACCGTCGGGTCCTCCACGCAGTCTCAAGGCCACGGTGTGCCGTTCGGCGCCGGATGGGTCCAAAAGGACGGCGTGGTCTATCACGTTCCGCATTACATGGTCACGCGCGACCATGCCGTGAAAATCTCTCCCGCTCTGTATTTGACGTACGGTGGCGGCCCGGTGCAGGTTACGCCGACCGTGTATCTGGTGTTCTGGCACTTCAACTTAGGTGACTCGTACGGCGTCAAACCGCTGCTGCAAAAGTACATCGGCAGCATGGGCGGGAGCGCTCACAACGGCATCTACGACGAGTATTACGAAGTGTCGGGCAGCAACACCATTTACATTACGAATCCGCCGAATCAGTACGGCGGCTCGTGGGAAGACGATAGCGGCACGATGCCGCGCCACCCCACCGATTCCCAGATCGCAAACGAAGCGCTGCGCGCCGTTTCACACTTCGGATACAACGCCAACGCTTCGTACGTGATCGCGACGCCGCACGGCCACAGCACGTCGGGATTCGGCACGCAATGGTGCGCGTATCACAGCGCGACGTTCAGCAGCGGTAGGCTCGTATCGTACACCGATCTTCCGTACATGCCCGATGCCGGCGCGAGCTGCGGTTCCAACATCATCTCCCCGCCGTCGGACGAAAGCGGCACCGACGAAGGCGTCACGATCGTCGGGGGACACGAGCAAGGCGAATCGGTCACCGATCCCAATCCTCCCAGCGGCTGGTACAACAGCAGCTACGGCGAGATCGGCGACATCTGCGCCTGGACGAACATCAAGAACGACCCGTTCGGCTCGAACTCGTTCACGATGCAGCCGATGTGGAGCAACAACTCGCAGGCCTGCGTCCACTAAAACCCCCGTCCCGCCCGGAAGGGCCGACGACAATAGAAGGGGCCGCTAGCGAACCTAGCGGCCCTTTCCCGCTCCGTCCCCCGCAAGTGAACTTATTTCGCCTGCGAAGGTAGTATTTTCGTACCATGCCTAGCCCGGAAAAACCTCCTCCCGGCGCAGCTAAGGCTTACGCTCGCTAGCTTCCAGGAATCGCGCTGTTCAGACTTTCTTCACGAGTGCCGGCCCACAATTGGCGCACAATCATCCACGACCATTAAGGAGTATGCCATGGCGAAGCGATTGGGCTGTTCCATTTTCATTGTCGCGCTGTTGGCCGGATGTGCGGCCGGCGGAAATCGTCCCGCGATGCTGCCGGCTGCAAGTTCTCAAGTCTCCGCAGGCACCACGCCCGCGACCGATGGCCTGAGGCCCGCCGGCTTCGACGGCGAGAATCACATCATGATCGCCGATCAGTTCAACAACCGCGTCATCGAGATCAACCGAGATCACCGGATCGTGTGGAGCTTCGGCGACGGCTCCAGCGTTGCGGGCCCGCATTCCGTCGTCGCTCCCAATGATGAGGAGCGATACGGCGAGTTCACGCTCATCGCGGGAACCGGCGCGCCGCAAGGTTCTGAGCCCGGCTGCATGAACGCGCCGTGTCAAGACAACCGCGTGATCGTCGTCAATCGGGCCGGCGAGATCGTGTGGCAATACGGCAAGACCGGCCAGCCGGGATCCGGCCCCGACGAGCTCAATACGCCCGTCTGCGCGGTACGGCTACCGAACCGCGACGTTCTCATCACCGATCAAGCGAACGAGCGCGTGATTCAGGTGAACGAAGAGAAGCGGATCGTTTGGCAGTACGGCACGACCGGAACGTCGGGCGCTGGCTACGACGAGCTCAACAATCCCAACTGCGCCGAGCTTTTGGACAACGGCCACATCCTCATCGCCGACGAGAACAACAACCGCGTCATCGAGGTCACGCGCGACAAGCAGATCGTCTGGCGATACGGCAGCCCAAGCGACACCAAACGGCTGAACGGCGCGGCTTTCGCCAGTCGCCTCCGCAACGGCGACACGCTGATCACCGACTCGCTCAACAACCGGATTCTCGAAGTTAGCGCCGGCAAGAACGTCGTTTGGAGGTACGTTACCAACAAGCGTAAGGGAAGCGTCGCCAATCCGAACCCGACCCGCGCCGTGCGTCTGCGCAACGGCGACACGCTCATCAGCGATCAGTTCAACATGCAGGTCATCGAGGTCAACCGGGACGGCAAGATCGTATTCCGGCAAGGAAAAATCGGCGTGGCGGGCACCGGCCCGGATGAACTCAACGCGCCCTACGATGCCAAGGTCGTCGGCGATTTCACCGGCCTCACGCCGCCACACTAGCCCGTAGCGCGAATGCGGCGGCGCGGAGGACGACGTAATCGCGCCGCCGCACTCGACGGAATGCTTCGCAACCCGGTGGCTCGCCGAGCGTGCATCCTCCTCTGCGCGCTCGGCGCGTGCAACGGCGTCATCTGGGCGGTTGCGCTGGGCGCGTTTCATGCACGGCTCGAGCTGCTCGCAATGGCGCTGTTGGCCTACACGTTCGGCGTGCGCCATGCGCTCGATGCGGACCACATCTGCGCGATCGACAATGTGGTGCGCAAGCTCATGCAGGAGCGCAAGCGACCGATCGACGTCGGTCTATTCTTTTCGCTGGGGCATTCGACGGTCGTCATCGCGCTCACCGTGGCCATCGCGTTGGGCGCGAGCGCCGTCAAAGGCAATTTGCCCGCGCTGCGCGCCTTCGGAAGCGTCGCCGGCACGTCGTTCTCCGTCATATTTCTCGTCGCGATCGCCGCGGTCAACGTTTTCGTGTTGGCCGACATCGCCCGCGCCATACGCGCCGTGCGGCGCGGCGAAGGATACAGCCAGCGTACGATCGACGCGACGCTCGCCCGGCGGGGATTGATCGCTCGGCTCGTCGGGCCCATGGTCGCGATGGTCGACAACAGCCGGCGCATGTATCCGATCGGACTGCTCTTCGGGCTCGGCTTCGACACGGCAACCGAGGTCGGACTCTTGGGCATCGCGGCCATCGGCGCCGGAAAGGGGCTCCCGCTCTACGAGATCCTCATCTTTCCGTTGCTGTTCACGGCGGGCATGACGCTGCTCGACACCGCCGACGGCATGCTGATGTTAGCGGCGTACGGCTGGGCGTTGCTCGAGCCGCTGCGCAAACTCTATTATAACTTTAGCGTCACCGCGCTTTCCATCGCCGCGGCGCTCTTCGTCGTGGTCGTCGAAGCCGCCGGCGCCGTGGGGAAGGGCGGCGCCTTTTTCAACGACAACCTTAGAATGATCGGCGTGGCGATCGTCAGCCTCTTCGCCGCCGGTTTGGTGATTCAGGTAGGTGTCGTGGAGGGAACTCGTGCGTTTGCGCAATCTCGTGCTGCCGGCCGTCAGTGGCTCGATCGCCGCGACGCTGGCGGGCTGCTCGAGTAGCGGACAGCTTCCATTCCTCGCCGGCGCGCCGCCGCCAATCGCCGCGAATTCCGGGGCGGCGCTACCCGCTCCGAAGCCCTTCGCGTACGTGGGCGATCAAGCGTCGAGCTTCATCGCGGTATTCGATAGCGAGGGCAAGGCGATTCGCCGGATTACCAGAGGCCTGCGGAATCCCGCGGGCATTTTGGTGGACCGCGATCACGATCTGTGGGTGGCCAATCAGGGCGATTCGAACGTGCTGGAATTTGCGCGCGGTGCAACCAAGCCGATGCTGACGCTTCCCGACGGCGCCAGCAACGCGCCGTCCGACGTCGCGATGTGCCGCGACGGCACGATCTTCGTGGCCAACATCGTGGGCGGCATCGCGAAATACGTCGGCCGCAAGCACCATGCCGCGGGCTCGCTCGCGTACGGCAGCGCGGCCTTCACCAACGTGACGTGCGACGACAGCGCCAACGTTTTCGCTACGGCGGTCGTCGGCACGTCGGGCACCGTCGTCGTTTTTCCGCACGGTCAGCAGTACGGGGCGCATTCGCTTCCGATCTTTAGCTCAAAAACGCTCGGCGGCATCAAGGCCGACAGGGCCGGCAACATCGTGGTCAGCGATGCGGCCGGTCACGTAACGGAATACACCGAACAGGGATATCCGACGGGCGTGACCATCGCCACGCCCGATCGGTGGGTGGACATCGCGCTCGACGACAGCGGCAAGCTGTTGCTCGCGGGCGATCAAACGAAGAACGCGGGTGTGACCGTGACGTTCCCCGGAGGCAAGACTCGCGGCGTCTATAAGGCGAAGTTTTCGCGCGTTCTCGGAGTTGCCTTCGACTCCTGACGCCGAGCCTTACGGGCCGTTGGCGCACGCGTGATAATGATTCGAATACATCGGCTGAATGCTGTAGACGACACCGTCCACGCTGATCTTCCACTGAAAC
Source organism: Vulcanimicrobiota bacterium (assembly GCA_019245995.1). Lineage (GTDB taxonomy): Bacteria > Vulcanimicrobiota > Vulcanimicrobiia > Vulcanimicrobiales > Vulcanimicrobiaceae > Cybelea. Next base: position 7,144 of record JAFAQW010000054.1, read on the forward strand.
GTTTGGCACAGATCGCCGATCTCCGATCCAAAGGTAAAGTTGAACCAGCCATAGGCCGGACCTGGGTCGGTGATGGACTCGAACATTTCGTGGGCGAGCGTCGAGACGGTCGAGTTGGTCAGCGCGCTCGCTCCCGACGACGCGCGGGAGGCGCAGAAGCCCACCTTCTGGTACGGTTCGACCGATGCAATGACGGGCTGGGGCACGTCTTTGAATGCCACGCTCTCGTGGTAGGCGCAAAACGAGTTGGTGGCGGGGTGGTCCGGGGAGTAGCAGACGCGCGTGCGATCGAAGCACGTGTCCGTGCCCTTCGGCAAGAAGATGTGATACATCGTCGCGTAGCCAGCCTGCTTTCCGTTCTTGACGAGTGCGGCGTGGAGAACCGTCAAGAGATCGTTTTGATACAAGAGCTTCGTGTAGGAGCGATACTTGACCGAGAACGACCCGCCCAGCGTGTAGCCTCTGGGCGACGACTTCGTATATTGCGTCAATAGCTTCGCGAACGTGCTGCCCGTGAGGTTCTTTTCGAAGCCTTCGGGATCGCCCCAACAGCTCTCGGTGTGGCTGGGGCAGTTGACGTAAATGTTGAACGATGCGGCTTCCTTCATGACCGGGCCTTTCTTATAGACCAGGTCCGCGGGATATTTGATCTTCGTGCGTGCGAGCGGGTGCGACGGCCCATTCGTTCGCAGATGCATGATGCGATACGAAAGGATGCGCGCCTGTGCGGCCATCGCGACGTCGTCGGCGCTGACGCCGATGTCGGTCCCGGCCGCAAGCGGCGGGGACGCCCCGGGAATGAGTGCTTGGCGCGTTCCGGCGCAAGCCGCGAAGGCGAGCCCGATAAACAGCAGCAGCGACAGCCGAAAGAATGAGCGTTTCATGCGATGTTCCTCCTCCAGCGGAATTTGCGCCGACCGCATGAAAAAGGCTTTCCGATGCGAGCCGTAGCCTTTCCACTTGCGGCGTGTGCGCTGGTCGTCGCGTGTTCGGCGCCGTCGCAGCGCGGCGCGCTACCGCCGGTGTCGAAGGTTGCCGCCGGCATTCCGAAGTCGCCGATCGTCGTCAAGGGGATGGGCACCGATCCGGCGCTCGACCGGCTGGTCGTGAAGTTCATGGCGTCGGAGCAGGTGCCCAACGCGCAACTCGCCGTTTCGGTGCGCGGCGCGACGACGTTCTCCCACGCTTACACGTATCGCGGACTCGCGAAGTCCACCACCGAGCGTTCGACCATCATGCGTCTCGCAAGCAATACGAAGGCGTGGACGTCAGGCGCGCTCTACAACCTGATCCAAGCGCACAAGATCGATCCCAACGCGAAGGTCTTCGAGTATCTCGGCATCACGAAGCCGTTACCCCGGGGCGCAAAGGTCGACAAGCGCGTCTATCAGATCACGATCGAAGACAAGATCCTGCACGAATCGGGATGGGACGATTCGAAGCCGCCCTACTACGACCCGACCTTTCACATGCGCGACATCGCGCTGGCGCTACACCTGAAGCACGAAGTCGATCCGGTGTCCTACGTGCGGTATCAGCTGCACGAGCCGCTGCAGGAGCCGCCCGGTACGACGTATGCCTACTGCAACTT
>JAFAQW010000084.1 GCA_019245995.1 Vulcanimicrobiota bacterium
CACAGTCGGACGCCGGCACGTACGCGTGACGGTTCTCCTCGCATTGCGGCCACCCGTAATCGGCCACGCCCGGATGCGCCGAAAGGTCGTCGAGAAACTCGTAGGGATGTCCGAACGGCAAATCGTCCTGGCCCGCGTCCCCAACCCAAACGTCGCCCGTGTCCGGATCGACCGCCAGCGCAATGGCGTTGCGAATGCGTTTCGCTCGGAGCGTGAGCTGCGATCCGTCCAGGCGCGCGACCGAGACCGCCGACCGCGTGGGATCCACCTCGGTGCAGGGCGCGCCTCCGCCGTGCATTCGCGCGTTGCACGACGAGCCGACCGCAACGTAGAGCCGATTGATCGAAAACGCGACGCTGGTGGTTACGTGGACGTCGCCATCGGTCCCGGGTGCGACGGGCCCGCTTCGGACGTCCGCGACGCGGCGCATCGCACCGGCTTTTGTGCCGCCGTCATAAGGGATCGCCCAAACGTGGTGCATCGTGCCGACGTAGATCGTTCTGTTCTCCCGCGCATATGCAACGCCGGAGGCATGTTCGTCGTCAAAATCGGCAAAAATGCGCGCAGGTTCGGCGTTTCCTTCGGCGTTGCGTAGGAGCCACACGTCTGACCCGGTCGTTCCGACAAGCAGGTCGCCGTTGGGCAGGGCCGCGAGTTCGCGTGCACCCGCGACTTCGGCGACGGTTTCGATGATAAAGCCGGGCGGTACGTGCAGACCCGGTGCGGCGCGCGGCGTCGCCGCCAGTAGGGCTGCTCCAAGCAGCCCAAGAGCAACGCGCATGACGGCTTGTTCGGCCGCGCGGGCGCCGTTATCCCGCCCGCGATTGGAGCGAAAGACCGATTACGCCGGCGGCGGCCCCGGTTGCTGATCTTGCGGCGCGCCCTGCGGATAGGGCTGGTTTTGCGGATAGGGCTGATTTTGCGGGTACGGCTGATTCTGCGGGTACTGTTGATTCGGCGGATATTGTCCGCGCTGCTGCATCATCGCCGCTCGCCGCTGACGACGCAACTGACGCAACTGGTTGCGCTGATCGGGCGTCAGCACGCCCATGAGCTGACGGTGAAGCTCCCGGCTCGCTCCGCGATCTGACGCGCTGCCCTCGGGGTGCGACTGCGAAAATTGATGGATGAGCGATTGCATGCGCTGCTGCTGATCTGCGGAGAGGCTCAAGCCGCGCATGTGGCGGTTCCAGCGCTCTTGCATTCGGCCTTCACTCGGTATCGTGCGGTTGTAGCCGTTTCGCGAGTAGCGTCCCTGCTGCTGCGGATGCTGCTGTTGCTGGGGATACTGCTGTTGTTGCTGTGGATATTGGGGCTGCTGCTGCGGGTATTGCTGGGCGGCGACGCCTATCGGCAGCGCAAAAGCCATTGCCAGCACGCCGATCGCCAAGGACTTACTGTTCATGGCTCGATCTTAGCCGGGACTCCCTATAGGTGCCTGAACGTGGGATTAGGACGGAGCAAGCGGCCGGATTGCCGCAGCGCTCACCGCGTCCGAGACCTGACCTTCGAAGCGCTTGAAGTTATTGAAGAAGAGTTCCGCGAGCTTGCGAGCCTGTTGGTCGTATGCGGACTTGTCGGCCCACGCGTTGCGCGGATTGAGCACTTCGGACGGAACGTCCGGTACCGACGTGGGAACGTTGAGGCCGAAGAATGGTTCCTGCTCGAAGCGCTCGGGGATGCGGCCTTCAATCGCCGCGTTGACCATTGCGCGCGTGTGAGCGATTGCCATGCGCTTTCCGACACCGTACGGCCCGCCGGACCAGCCCGTGTTGACGAGCCAGCACTCTACCTCGTGTTGCTCGATCTTGCGGCCGAGCAGCGCGGCGTAGACTGAGGGGTGATGGACCATGAACGGTGCGCCGAAACAGGTGGAAAAGGTGGCCTGGGGCTCGCTCACGCCGCGTTCGGTTCCCGCCACTTTCGCGGTATAGCCCGAAAGAAAGTGATACATCGCCTGTTCGCGGGAGAGTTTCGCGATCGGGGGCAGCACGCCGAACGCGTCCGCGGTGAGCATGATGATGGTCTTGGGGTGTCCAGCCTGGCTCGAGGGGACGACGTTCGGAATGTATCGCAACGGATAGGCGGAGCGCGTGTTCTCCGTCTTGGCGTCCGAGTCTACGTTCAACGCGCGCGTCGACTCGTCGTACGCCACGTTCTCGATGACCGTCGCAAAGCGGTTGGTGGCGGCCCATATCTCGGGCTCCGCTTTGGGAGACAGCCGAATCACCTTCGCATAACATCCGCCCTCGAAGTTGAAAACGCCGTCGGCCGACCAGCCATGCTCGTCGTCGCCGATCAACGGACGCCGCGAGTCGGACGACAGCGTGGTCTTCCCCGTCCCCGAGAGTCCAAAAAGGATTGCGACGTCGCCCATCGACCCGACGTTTGCCGAACAATGCATCGGCAGCGTGTCGCGCAACGGCAGCAGATAGTTCATGACGGTGAATACCGATTTCTTGATCTCGCCGGCGTAGCGAGTTCCACCGATAAGAATGATCCGGCGCGCCAAGTTGACAAGGATGAACGTTCCGGAACGGGTACCGTCGCGTTGGGGGTCGGCTTGAAACAGCGCCGCATCCACGACCGTGAACTCCGGCGTAAAACCGGCGTCGGGCCGGGACGGCGCGATGAAAAGGTGGCGTGCGAACAGATTGTGCCACGCAAGCTCGGTGTAGACCCGCAGCGGAACGCGATAGCGCTCGTCGGCGCCGACGTAGCAGTCGAGCGAATAGACCTCACGCTCCGACAGGTAGGCGGAGACTCGTTCCCAGAGTGCATCGAAGCGCTCCTCCGAAATTGCCTGATTCGTTTCGCTCCAGTCAATGTGCCGTTCGCTGGAGGCTTCGCGCACGAAAAACTTATCCTTCGGCGAGCGCCCGGTATGCGGCCGCGTATCGACGATCAGCTGACCGTCGATGCCCAGAATGCCTTCGCCGCGCGCGATCGCGTGTTCGATTAATTGCGGCGTGGAGAGATTCTCCCATAGCTTGACGACCTTGAGCTTCTCGGGAACGGTAAGAATGGCAAAGACCTCCTCTATCGACTCGCCCGCCGTTGTTTTCCGCGAAGAACGCGCCCGCCTGCAGGCGCCGCGGTGGACGAATCCAATGGCAACTTCATGCGATGGATGCTACTGTTCTCGGCGTTGCTGGCGCTCATGCTCTGGAGCGCCGCTCCGCTACGTGCAGTCTTACCGTTTCATTTTGGCGCCTACGCAGCCGGACCCCTCGACGCCATTACCGACGTGGGGGACGTGCGGGTCGCGCATCTGACAAAAGTCGAGGGACGCGACATTCGGACGGGCGCCACGGCGATACTCCCGAACGCCGATCCGTGGGATCACAAGGTTTCGGCTGCCTTCTTCGCGTTCAACGGCAACGGCGAGATGACGGGAACGCACTGGATCCGCGAATCGGGCTATCTCGAAGAGCCCATCGTGCTGACCGACACGCTCGACGTCGGCCGGGCGGTCGACGGCGTCGTCAGCTGGGTCATCGAGCACCACCACGCCGTCGGTCGAGGCGACGACGTGCCGTTGCCCGTGGTCGCAGAATGCGACGATGGAACGCTCAACGACATTCAGGCGCGCGCCGTTTCCTCCGCCGACGTCGTGCATCTCCTGGATAGCGCGGCGACGGGGCAGTTCGCCCGAGGGAGCGTGGGCGGCGGCACGGGCATGAACGCCTTTGGTTTTCGAGCCGGAATCGGGTCGGCATCGCGCATGCTCTCGAGCGCGCTCGGCGGCTACCGGATCGGCGTACTCGTCAACGATAACACGGGCAGCGCGCGCCGGCAGTTGACGATTCTCGGCGTTCCGGTCGGCGAACGTCTGCTCCACGAGTTTCGTCCCGTCTATCCGGCCGATGCGGCGTTACACGGCAGACTCGCCCAAGGCAGCATCGTCATCGTCGTCGCGACCGACGCGCCGCTGGACAGCCGTCAACTGCGCGCACTGGCGCTGCGCGCTTCGATGGGAATGGCGCGAACCGGACTTACTTCTTCCGTCGGAAGCGGCGACTTGATTGTAGCGTTTTCAACGTCAAGAGTCTTCCACCGAGTTGCGAACTTCACCGTCGCGGCGCCGAAAGATCCGATCGTCGAAAACGACGACATGCTCGACGCGCTCTTCACGGCCACCGCCGAGGCGACGGAGGCCGCCATCTACGACGCGCTGTTCGAGGCGACGACCGCGACCGGTTACGGCGGAACGACGATCTACGCGCTTCCGCGCGAGCGCACGTTGCAAATGCTCCGCGACGCAGGCGCAATCCGCGGGCGGACCTAAATCTGGAGCCGGCATGAGCGGCTTCGTTCATCTGCACGTTCATTCTGAGTACTCGCTGCTGGACGGCGCCTGCAGAATCGACCGCCTCTGCCGAGAAGTCGCCGAATCCGGAGCGCCGGCGGTGGCGCTGACGGATCATGGCGTGATGTACGGGGCCATGGACTTCTACTATGCGGCACGTAACGCCGGCCTCACCCCGATTCTGGGCTGCGAGGCGTACGTTGCGCCGAGAGGCCGGGTCGACCGTTCCGCACGCGAGGAGGCACACGTCACGCTGCTGGCGGCAGACCTCGTCGGCTATCGCAACCTCATCGCGCTCGTGTCAAAAGGCTTCCTCGAAGGTTATTACTACAAGCCGAGAATCGACCTGGAGCTGCTGGCTCGGCATCACGATGGGCTCATCGTCCTGTCCGGCTGCATGTCGAGCCTCGTCGCCGCGCCGCTTTTGCGCGACGACTTCGATTCCGCGCTTGCAAGCGCCAAGACGTATCGGGACATCTTCGGCCGGCGCTTCTACATCGAAGTGATGCGCCACGGGATGCCGGAGCAGACCAAGATCAACGAGGGACTCGTTCGCGTCGCGCGAGAGCTCGATCTGGGAATCGTCGCCACCAACGACACGCACTATGTCAAGCAAAGCGATGCGCCGATGCACGACGTGCTGCTGTGCATCGGCACGAGCAAGATGGTCTCCGACGCGAACCGGATGCGTTTCTATTCCGACCAATTCTATCTCAAGTCGCCCGACGAGATGCGCGCCCTGTGGAGCGACCTGCCCGAGGCCTGCGACGCTACGCTCGAGATCGCGAAATCGGTCGATATTCGCATTCCCGAAAAGATCTTCCATTTACCTCAATATCCAGTGCCCCAAGAAGACTTTGGGCAGGAGAAGAGCGACGCGCAGTTCTTACGGGAGGTCTGCGAAGAGGGTTTGATCGAGCGTTACGGGCCCGAGCGCGCGAGGAATGATTCCGGCCTCCGTGCCCGCCTGAATTACGAGCTCGACGTCATAACGAGCATGGGCTTCTCTTCGTACTTTCTGATCGTCTGGGACTTCGTGAAGTACGCGCGCGACGCCGGGATACCCGTCGGGCCGGGACGCGGATCGGCGGTCGGATCGCTGGTCGCATACTGTCTGAAGATCACGGACCTGGATCCGCTGCGGTTCAACTTGCTCTTCGAGCGCTTCCTCAACCCGGAACGCATTTCGATGCCGGACATCGACACGGACTTCTGCGTGGAACGCCGCGACGAGATCATCCGCTACGTGACCGAAAAGTACGGCAAAGATCGCGTGGCGCAAATCGTGACGTTCGGAACGATGGCCGCGCGAGCCGCAATTCGGGATGCGGGCAGGGCGTTGGGAGTTCCCCTCGCGGACGTCGACCGCGTTGCCAAGCTCGTTCCGGCCGGTCCCGGCGGATTCCCCATCTCGCGGGCCGTCGAACAGATTCCGGAGCTCAAATCGCTCTATTCGACATCTCCAGAGATGCGCAAGCTTTTGGATACCGCGAAAGAGATCGAGGGCCTGGCCCGCAACGCCTCAACGCACGCGGCCGGCGTCGTCATCTCCGCCGGGCCGCTGACCGAATACACGCCGTTGGTCCGCTTTGGCGACGGCGGAATTAACACGCAGTACGACATGGAATCCATCGAGCGCATCGGCTTACTCAAGATGGACTTCCTGGGACTGCGCAACCTCACGGTGATCGACAACGCGATCAAGGAGATACGGCGCACGGTCGACCCGAGCTTCGAGCTCGCGGGCGTGCCATTGGACGATGTCAAGACGTACGAGATGCTCGGCCGTGGAGAAACCATGGGGGTCTTTCAACTGGAATCGGACGGGATGAAGCGCGTGTGCGCCGAGCTTCAGCCGTCGCGCTTCGAGGACATCATCGCTCTGGTCGCGCTGTACCGGCCGGGCCCGATGGATTGGATCCCACAGTATATCGCGAACAAGCACGGCCGATCGACGCCCCAATATCTGCACCCGAAGCTCGAAACGATCCTTGCGGAGACCTACGGCACCCCCGTATATCAGGAACAGGCGATGCAAATGGCGCGCGACATCGCGGGTTTCTCCATGAGCGACGCGGACGAGCTGCGAAAAGTCATCGGCAAGAAGCAGAAAGACAAGATTCCGTATTATCAGGAAAAGTTCGTCGCTGGAGCTATGGCGACGTCGGGAATCGATCGTCCTCTGGCGGAACGAATATTCCACTTCATCGAGCCGTTCGCCGGCTATGGCTTTAATAAGTCGCATGCCGCCGCTTACGGCCTGATCGCATATCAAACGGCCTACCTAAAGGCCAACCACCCGTTGCAGTACTTGGCAGCGTTGATGAGCTCGGTGGGTGATAAGACGGAGAAGCTCGTTGAGTACATCGAGGACGCGCGCCGGCTCGGGATCAACGTCTTGCCGCCGGACGTCAACGAATCGTTGAGGAGCTTTGCCGTCATCGGCGGCGCCATTCGCTTCGGCTTGGCGGCGGTCAAAGGGATAGGAGAGGCCGCCGTTGCCAGCATCATCGACAGTCGTGAAAGTGGCGGCGCGTTCCAAGACGTCTTCGACTTGGCCGCTCGCGTCGATCCACGCGTGCTCAACCGGCGCGTCTTCGAGGCCTTGATCCGTTGCGGGGCCTTGGATGCGCTGCCGGGCAACCGTGCGCAAAAGCTGGCGGCGCTCGATACTGCCCTCGAACTGGCCGTTCGAAGCTCGCGCGACGCGGCACGCGGGCAGACGTCGCTCTTTGCGGAGACGAACGCGCAGCTCGCCGTGCTCGCACCAAAACTTCCGGAAGCGCCGGCGCCGAGCCACCGCGAGATGCTTTCGTGGGAGCGGGAGACGCTCGGCATCTTCATTTCTGGACACCCGCTCGCGGAGATAGCGCCCTCACTCGCGCGAAGCGGTGCGGCTTCGATCAGAGACTTGCGGGCCTTGGGTGACGACGCCGCCGTAACGATCGCGGGCGCCGTAACGAGCGTGCGCCGCACGTTGACGAAGTCTGGGCAGCAGCTGCTCGTCGCCACGCTGGAAGACATGAGCGGCGTCTGCGACGTCGTGCTGTTCTCCCGCGCGTACGCCGAGTTCCAGCATCTCTTTGTCAACGACGCGATCTTGATCGTTAAAGGGCGACTGCGGTTTCGAGAACGGCCGGGGGCGCGCGCCGGGGACGAGCCGCGGATCGAACTCTCCGTGGCAGCCGGCGAAGTCGCCACCTTCACCCCGCATCGTTATAGCGTCGGCGCCACGGTGCGTGGCTGGCACGTCGAAGTGACGGAACGCGAACAGATCGACCGGCTCGCTCGTCTCATCGACGAGTGGCCGGGCGAAGTACCTATCGTCATGCACGTACAGGGCCGCTGCCAGCGAATTGCACGAGCGATCGCGGCGGACGAGCGAGTGCGAGGCGAGCTCGAGCGCATATTTGCGCCGCAGGGAGTACGCGAGGATCAGGCGTGACGGTGCGCCTGGTCGCGTTCGACGTAGACGGAACGCTCGTGGGCCCAGAACTGACGATCTCCCCGCCCGTGCAACGCGCGGTCGCGGCAATGCTGGCGTCGGGGATTTCCGGTTGTTTGGTGACCGGACGAATGTACCGGTCGGTCTTGCCGTTCGCGCGGCAGCTTCATTTGCAAAGCCCGCTGATATGCTACCAGGGCGCCGCAATCATCGACCCGATCAGCGATGAGGTCTTGCGACACGTCGCCCTGCCTAACGAACTCGTGCGCGAGGTCATCGACGTCTGCGAAGCGGACGGCAAGCATCTCCAGCTCTATCGCAACGACGAATACTATTGCGAAGCGCGGAACAGATTTTCGAACTACTACGCCGACCTGGCGATGACGCAACCTATCATCGTGCCGTCCCTGCGCGAGACTTTCGCGTACACGCCTGCAACGAAGGCGCTCGTCGTTGCCGACGAACCTGAAGCGGCGGACTATGC
>JAFAQW010000134.1 GCA_019245995.1 Vulcanimicrobiota bacterium
GGGACTCATCAACGGCACGTTTTACTTGCCGGTGGGCGAGACCATAAAGATATCGTGGAACAGCCGGCCAACTATCCGTGTCTTTCGGTGCTAGCCGGCTCAGTGAAAGGTGCCGCGGCGACAGGGTGCGACGAGCTCGGTGGTGCGTCCAAGCCCGCCCCCAAGAGTCGGCTGTTGACCTAGCGCACCTCTACGGGCCTGGGTGACCTAAACCGGATCGCGGTTGGAGTGTGCCGCCGCAGTTCGGACAGCGCATCTCCGTCGCGGCGGCACATTCCATGCAGAACGTGCAGCCGTACGAGCATGCCCACGCCGCTCCCGCGTCGCGCAGCGCGCGCCCGCAGCGCTCGCAGTCGCTCTTCATGAGACGCTGCTTGTCTGAAATCGCCGCCGCGCCTGCGCGGTTAGAACGGGAAGTGCCTGGGCAAGAGGGGCCGAATGAAGGCGGTCACGATCGAACACCACGGCGACCGCGGCACGCTGCGGGACGTTGACGTCCCGGCAGCGGGCCCGCACGACGTTCTGGTGCGCGTTACCGCGGTCGGCGTGAATCCAATCGACTGGAGGCGCCGCGATCGCCCCGACACGCGCTTACTCCACGTGCTGGGTCAAGACTTCGCCGGATTCGTCAGCGACATCGGCGACCGGGTGACCAAGTATCACAAAGGCGAACGCGTCTTTGGAATCGCGCCGCAACACGGTTCTTACGCCGAGTATACGCTCGTGCCGCAGGGCGACCGCGCGCAACCGCTGGCCAAGATTCCCGACGACGTCGGCGATGCCGATGCGGCGGCGCTCCCGACCGCCGGCATTACGGCGCTCGCAGCGATCCAGGCGCTCAACGTAACGAAGGCAACGTCGCTGCTCGTGCTCGGCGCGACCGGCGGCGTCGGCGGAACGCCGTTCAGATCGCGCACGATCGCGGCGCCCGGATCTTCGGCACCGCACGTTCGTCGAACGAGGGATTCGCGCGTTCGCTCGGCGTGGACGAGTTCGTACCCTACTATAAAGGAAGACGCCGCGCGGCGGCTGCGCGGGCGCGGTATGGAAGCGGCGCTGGATCTCGTGGACGACAAAGCGGGCATGAAGCGAATCGCGGGTGCCATGCGCGAGGGCGGCCGGATCGTTTCAACGATCGGCGCCGCCGACACCGACTGGTTCGCCGCTCGCAAGATTGCGGCGACGAATCTCTACGCTGCCGACACTGCGCAATGGTCGCACGCCGGATTGCGCGCGTTGCTCGAAATGTTGCAGCAAGGCGGCATCAAGGTGATGATCGCGGGAGAGCGTCCGCTGAGCGAAGCGGCACAAGCGCTGAAAAAAGTGAGAGCGGCTCCGTCGACGGAAGCTCGTAATTACGTTCGACTCGTAACAGCATCATTCAACGGACCTAGATGCTCAGCCCGAGGGAAAGGCACCGCATCAATGCGGTGCCTACTCCTTTCTACTTGTTCTTGAAGCGCGCGACGCGTTTTTCGTTGTAAGCGGCCAGCCCTTCTTTCGCGTCCTCGCTCTTGAAGAGCAGCGACTGCAGCTCGCGCTCGAGCGCGAGCGCATCTTGCAGCGGCAGCTCCGCGCCGGTCTGCACGCTGCGCTTAATGTGTCCCACTGCCATCGGGGCCTTGTTCGGCGAGCAGAACTGCTTGGCGTAGTCGGTAATCTGCTCGCGGAACTCTTCCGGGTTGCCCTCGAAGAGATCGTTGATCATGCCCCAATCCAGCGCCTGTTCGTAACTGACCGTCTTGCCCGTGACCATCATCTCGATGGCGCGCGATTTTCCGAGGAGTCGCGCAAGGCGCTGCGTGCCGCCGGTACCCGGAAGAACGCCGAGCGCCACTTCGGGCAGGCCGATCTTGCCCGCGTCCTTACGGGCGATCCGAATGTCTGCCGCCATCGCGATCTCGAGCCCGCCACCGACGCAGTGGCCGTTGAGCGCCGCGAGCACGAGCTTGGGCGTCTGCTCCAGCCGCTGCAGCGTCTCGTTCGCGTGCAAGCAGAACATGTACTTGAACTCCGGCGTCACCTGGTTGAGCATCGCGATGTTCGCGCCCGCGGAGAAGAATTTTTCGCCCTTGCCGGTGAGCACGATCACCTCGACGTCTCTGTCGAAGCGCGCATCTAAAATCGCTTCGTCGAGCTGACGCATCATCTCGTGCGTGTACGTGTTGGCCGGCGGATCGTCCATCTCGACGAACGCCACGTGGCCGTCCTTCCAATAGTTGATGACGCGCTTCCCGTCGTGGGGCCGCGACTCCCGGCCGAACGGCGTTTGTTGCTTGGCTCCGTCTACCGTAACGCTCATTATGCTAAGTTCCCCTTCGGGGCGATCCAGCTGGGATTTTTAAAATATTCCTTGAGTTTGGCTTCGTCGCCGGCCGTCGGAAGCACGGTGGGCGCGTACGCCTTCCACTCCGCTTCCGTCAATCGGCGCCCGTCCACCGTGTAGTGCTGTCCGGCGAAATCGCCGATCTTGCGGTTGAAGCGCATGTCGGGGAGAAAGAGCTTCGTCTCGCTGGAATTCACCTCGTTCACGCGTGCGACGGTGGCCAGCGCCTCCTCGTAAAACTGCCTGCGCGCGCGCTCGTTGAGATGCTCCTTGTCGGCTTGCGCGTCACCTTTGTCCTCGTCGACCCGGCCTTTGATTCCCCACGTGTACGCCCACTGAGCCGAGCCGGAATGGTCCGTACCGAAGAGATCCAGCGAGCCCGAAAGCCATTTGTTGTAGTATTTTTGCTGCAGCTCGACGGGGATCACGCCCGCCTTGGCGATGCGCCGCAGACCCGTGATGCCGGTGCCCATGTGATACGATTCCTCGCGCAACATCGGGCCCATCGACTGCGCCAATGGCGCAAAACTGGAGTGTGAAAGCATCGTCAACTGGAACTTGCCGTCACGATCCATGAAGTTCGTATAGGCGAAAAAGTCGAGCCAGTGGGTGACGTCTTCGTTGAAGGCGTTGAGCAGGCGGTTCTTCTTGCCGAAGGCGCGCCGCTCCAGCATCTTCTGCGCCTCGATTTTGCCCTCGCTGCCGAAATGCTCGACCATCAAGTGGCACATCTGATAGCCGTGGCGCGTCTCTTCGACCATGATCCGCACCAGGGAGGCGAGATCGTACTCTGTCGGCGCGTTGTTCACGAGAAAGCGCTGCTGCTCGTTGGAAGCAAACTCCGTGTCGCCCTGATAGACGATCATGTTCAGCACGGCGTCTCGCATCCGCTGATCCGGAATCTCGCGCACCCGGTCCCAGCGGCGCTCGCCTTTAAAGTCGCCGAAATAGATCTCCGGCGTCGGTAGCTCGCCGTACTTGGCCTCAAAACGGTAGCCCGGCATGAAGCGGTCAACGAGCTCGCGGTCGAGGCCGACGTCGCGCCTCCATTCGTCGAGCATGCTGATCCAGTCGTCAAAGGTCGAAACGCGATTCACAGTGCACCTTTCGCTGATGTGACGGATTTTCGTCGTCCGGAGGGAATACTGTTATACTACGACCCCGCACCGGAGGTGTCAACCCTGCCGACAGTCACGTCCAAGAGGTCCCAAGCCGCCGAGCGTCGTGTTCCTCGGCCGACTTCCTTCATCTTTACACTCTATGGCGACGTCGTGGCGCGCGCCGGCGGCGACGGCTGGCTCCGGATCGGCGCGCTGATCGAAATCATGGATGCCTTCGGGGTCTCGCCGGCGGCCGTGCGCCAGGCCGTGTCGAGGATGTCGCGCCAAGGGTGGCTGCGCGGACGCCGTCTGCGCAATCGCGCGTACTATGCGGTGACGGCGCGCGGACGACGGCGCATTCAAGAACTG
>JAFAQW010000166.1 GCA_019245995.1 Vulcanimicrobiota bacterium
GCGCCTCGGACGTGGACTGTTTGATCGTCGCCACCGTCACGCCCGACTTCTATTTTCCGGCGACGGCGTGTCTGGTTGCAAACCGCCTCGGTCTGCCCGACAAGCCGGCGTTCGACATCGGCATCGCCTGCAGCGGCTTCATCTATGGGCTGACGGTTGCGTCGGGGCTGATACGCTCGGGCGTCTATCGGCGAATTCTGTTGATCGGAGCCGAGGCGCTCTCGAAAATCCTCGACAAAGACGATCGCTCGACTGCGATCCTCTTCGGCGACGGCGCGGGCGCGGTCATCTTGGAGCAGGCCTCCGAAGACTCGTTCCTCGCATCGGACTTAGGCGCCGACGGGAGCCGCCCAGAACTGCTGTACGCGCAGGGCAGCGGGTCGCCGCGCCCGCTCGATCACGCGGCCCTCGACGGCAAGGTGCACCTCATCCACATGCAAGGTCCCGAAACGTTTAAGCTCGCCGTCACCAAGATGGTCGAGTCGACGGACTCAGTGCTGCACAAGGCGAGCCTGTCGAAGAGCGACGTCGACTTCCTCATTCCGCATCAGGCCAACAAGCGGATCATCGACGCTACGGCGCGCTACCTGAATCTTCCCGAAGAGAAAGTCGTCGTCAACATCGCGGAATACGGCAATACCTCGGCGGCGTCCATCCCGATGGCGCTCTCCGAAACCGTTCGAACGGGGATCGTGAAGGCGGGAGACATCTTGATCTTCGTCGCGTTCGGCGGCGGCCTCTCGTGGGGTGCGATCGCGTGGCGCTGGGCGGCATGACGCGCGTCGGCGTCGTCTTTCCGGGGCAGGGTTCGCAGTGCGTCGGGATGGGCGTCGACGTCGCGGGGCGCTTCCCGCGGGCCCGTGCGCTGTTCGACCGCGCGACGGAGCTCTTGGGATACGACCTGTTGCGCCTGCAGGCGGACGGACCGGAAGCGCGGCTGCGCGAGACGGAGTTTAGCCAACCCGCGATCTTCACAACGAACCTCGCGATCTATCAAGCCGCGTCGCCGTGGCTCACGCCGGTTGTGACGGCCGGCCACTCGTTCGCAGAGTTTTGCAGCCTCGTCATCGCCGATGCCCTCGGATTCGACGACGCGCTGTACGTCGTCAACGAACGCGGCAAGGCGATGCAGGCGGCGGCTCAGCGAGAACGAGGCGGAATGTCGGCGGTTCTCGGATTGGATACGCCGCGCGTTCGCGCCGTATTGGCGGAGCGAGGCCTCACGCGTGTGTCGCTGGCGAACTTCAACTCGCCGACGCAAATCGTGATCAGCGGCGATTTCGACGAGCTGCAGGCCGCCGCGCCCGCCATGCTCGAGGCCGGCGCCAAGCGTGTCGTTCCGCTGAACGTTTCAGGCGCGTGGCACAGTCCGCTGATGGAGCCGGCGGTCGAACGGCTCGCGACCGCGGTGCGTTCGCGCGCCTTCGCGCTCCCGCGGTTCGACGTCGTTTCAAACGTGGATGGGGAGCCGTATCGCGACGTGGAAACGATCGAGACGAATCTCGTGCGCTCCATCGTAAACGAGGTGCGCTGGCATGCGACCGCGCTCAAGTTGCTCGAATACGACCTCGATCTGATCGCGGAGTTCGGAGCCGGCGCCGTCCTCGGACCGCTCGTGCGCCGGATCGAGGGCAGCCCACCCGTCATCGCGGTGAACGATGCGGCGGGTGTCGAGCGCCTTCGCGAGGCGATCGAGCAGCGCGCCTCCATCAAGGCATGAGTTTGCAGGGCAAGGTGGCCTTGATCACCGGCGGCAGCCGTGGGATCGGGCGCGCGATCGCCGTCGAGTTTGCGCGGCAAGGGGCCCGCGTGGCGCTCGTCGGGCGCGATTCGGCTGCCCTGCAGGAAAGCGCCGCAGCGTGCACGGCCGCCGGCGGAGAGCGTGCGGCGCTCTTCGAAGGCGACGTTGCGGAACGCGCGGCCGTGGAAAAAATCGTGAACGATTGCATCGAGCGATTCGGGCAAATCGATTGCGCGATTGCAAACGCCGGTCAAAGCCAGGACGGCTTACTGTTGCGGCTGCGGCCGGAAATGCTCGACCGCACGCTCGACGTGAATCTGAAGTCGGCGTTCTA
>JAFAQW010000286.1 GCA_019245995.1 Vulcanimicrobiota bacterium
ACCAGACCCTGAGCCACGACGCGTACGTCAAGTTCATCGAGGACGACTTTCTGGACGGACGCCGCATCGATCCGGCCACCGACGGGCGTCCGGATCGGCGTCCGACCGTGCGCGAGACGCAGCCCCTTCTCGGCGATCTGCGACGCGATTTCGACTTTTTGCAGAAGCCTCGCGCGCCGGAAATCTTGCCGGGAGGAACGGTGTGGAACGGCGTCACGACGCAATAGATAGCACGCCTCTTTTGTGAAATTATGGTTAAGGGAATGCGTAGTTGACGGCAAAGGAACCACGTGTAGCGGAAAAGAAGCGCCGCGCACGTATGCGGATCATCCCCAAGCGGAGCCCTCATCTATTTTCATCTACCGCCGGAAGGTTGCCGGCCCCCGAGCGATAAGCTCACCAACAACGCTCGCTCCGTTTTAGAACCTCATCACTAACCGAGGGAGCTGTATGAATTTCCCCCAGGGTAACGGATCGCCGCCCAAGTCGACGGGTTCACATCGCATTGCGATCGTCGGCACGGGCTATGTCGGATTGGTTACGGGAGCCTGTTTTGCAGAGCTAGGCCACTCCGTTCTCTGCCTGGATAACGACGCGCGGAAAATTGGAACGCTGCGGTTGGGAGAGCTGCCGTTCTTCGAGCCGCAGCTCCACGAGCTGGTCATCCATAACCGCCAGGCCGGAAGGCTGACTTTCTCCGACGACATCGCCGCCGGCGTGCGCGACCGGCCGATCATCTTCATCGCCGTCGGAACGCCGATTCTGCCGAACGACGGCGTGGACTTGTCACAAGTGTGCGACGTCGCCGCCACGATCGGGCGTGAGCTCAACGGACCGAAGCTGGTCGTCGTGAAGTCGACGGTGCCGGTGGAAACCGGCGAGTTGGTCGCATCGATCATCGCGGAAAACTCCTCGCAGACCCACGACGTCGAGGTTGCGGCGAACCCCGAGTTTTTGCGCGAAGGCTGCGCCGTCGATGATTTCATGCGACCCGATCGCATCGTGATCGGCGCAACGAGCGAGCACGCGCGCCGTACGCTGCAAGAGCTGTACGAACCGTTCGGCATGCCGATCGTGGTCACCGACGTCCGCACGGCCGAAATGATCAAGTACACCGCGAATGCGTTCTTGGCAACCAAAGTCTCGTTCATGAACGAAATCGCCAACATCTGCGAGATATTTAACGTCGACGTGAAAGACGTCGCGCACGGAATCGGCCTCGACCAGCGCATCGGCTCGCGCTTCATGCGGCCCGGTCTGGGATACGGCGGTTCGTGCTTTCCAAAAGACGTTCGCGGCCTCGAGCGCACCGCTCACGGCCGCGGTTACGAGGCGCAGTTGATTCGCACCGTCGAAGCTGTCAACCAGGCGCAGATCGTGCGCACGTTCCACAAGATCGAGCGCGCGTTAGGCTCGGTCGAAGGGCGCCGCGTCTGCGTCCTCGGACTCGCCTTTAAGCCCGATACGTCCGACGTGCGGGAGGCGCCGGCGCTCCGGTTGATCGAGCTGCTCACGCAAGCCGGCGCGACCGTTACGGCGCACGACCCTGTGGCCATCGACGGGGCGCGCGCCATAACAGGCGACGGCGTCAAATACTGCTCGGACATCTACGGCGCCATCAACGGCTGCGACGTTCTGGTGCTGGCGACCGATTGGGAAGAGTACGCCGCCATCGACTTTCAGTTGCTGCGACGGCTCATGCGCAGCAACGTCGTGGTGGATGGTCGCAACCTGTTCGATCCCGACAAGGTCGCCGCGGAAGGCCTCCGCTACATCGGCGTCGGCCGCGCGCGCGAGCCGGTGTCTTTGCCCGCCCGCGATGAGGGAATGATCCCGATTTGAACGTCCTAGTTACCGGGGCAGCCGGTTTTCTCGGTTCGCATCTCGTGGACCGGCTGCTTGCGGATGGCGATCGCGTGGTTGGAATCGACAATCTCGTCACGGGCTCGCGAGCGAACCTCGCAACGAGCGCCGGCCACCCGAACTTCACGTTCGCCGAAGCCGACGTTTCGCAACCGTGGACGTGGGCGCACGACTTGGAGCCGCCGCGGCTCATTCTGCATTTTGCTTCGCCGGCCAGTCCGGTGGACTACGGTCGCGATCCGCTGGGCACCATGGCGGTCAATGCGCTGGGCGCGATGCATGGCGTCGAGCTGTCGCGCGCCAGCGGTGCGCGCTTGGTCTTTGCATCGACGTCCGAGGCGTACGGCGATCCGCTCGAGCATCCTCAGCGCGAGACATACTGGGGCAACGTGAATCCGGTTGGCGTGCGCGCGTGTTACGACGAGTCGAAGCGCTACGGGGAAGCGTACATCACGTCGGCGATCCGCCAGTGGGGCATCGACGCGCGGATCGCGCGGATTTTCAACACGTACGGACCGCGCATGCAGCCCGACGACGGCCGCGTCATTCCGAATTTTTGCCTCGAGGCGTTGCGCGGGCAGCCCTTAACGGTCTACGGCACCGGCGCGCAAACGCGTAGTTTCTGCTACGTCAGCGATCTCATCGAGGGCATCGTCCGTCTCGCGAAGGCCGAGACGCTCGGCGAAACCGTCGTCAACCTCGGCAACCCAGGGGAGTTCACGATCAACGAACTCGCTCAGATTCTCTCGGACGTCGCGAGCGTGCCCCTGCGAACGGTCACCTGCGAGCTTCCGCCCGACGATCCCACGCGCCGCAGGCCGGTGATCGAGCGTGCGAATGAGCTTTTGGGCTGGCAGCCGAAGGTAACGCTCCGCGAAGGCCTCCTGGCGACGTTGGAATACTTTCGCACCGTGGTCGATCCCCAAGCACCCCTCGCACGCTGAGTAACTGATGGTAACGACTGACAACTCGCTGCTTTTTGCGGTCACAATACTCTTTTTTGCGTCGCAGCTGCTCTACACGGCGACGCTGCTGTTGAACGGCTATTTCCTCAGCCTGCCGATCGACTGGGTCGACATGAGCGAGCCGATTCGCGAGCCGGAAAGCGGATGGCCGTACATCGTGCTCTTCTATCCCGTGTTGCGGGAGCTCGAGGCGACGATGCGCACCACGATGCTCTCGTTGGCAAAGATCGAGTACCCCAAGGACCGCTGCCGCGTCATCGCGATTCCGAACGCCGACGACACCGAGACGGTCGCGAGCCTCCGGCGGCTCATGGAGGAGTTTCCGTTTCTCGAAATGCTGGAGGTGCCACGGACCACGGACCCGTCGTGGCACATCGTCTGGGACGCCTGGGACGCGAATCCCAAGGCCTACTGGTGGCATCGCGGCCGGCGGGCCGGCGTCAAGGACCTGCCGCCCAAGAAAACGCGTCAGTTGATCTACGCGCTTTACCATACCGCCGGCGCGCTCAAACACGAACCGAATTTGGCCATCAACTACATTGACGCGGACAGTTGTCCGCCCGTCGACCACTTCAAGGCTGCGGCGATCGGCTTGAAGCACTACGACGTGCTGCAGGCCGGAAACGTCGTCGGAAACCTGAACGTCACGATGCCAACGTCCTGGCATGCCTTCGATCACATGGCGTGGGACGGATTCATGTATCCTCACCTCTCCTCGCACGGGCGCCAGCCCTATTGGGTCTTGGGCAAGGGCCTGTTCTATCGCGTTTCAGACTTGCTGGAGTTGGGCGGCTTCCATCCCTGGATCACCATCGAGGATCCGGAAGTCGGGCTGCGCTACTGGATCAACGGCAAGCGTTTAGGCGTCATCGCGAATCCGCTGATCGAAGAGGTTCCGAAGACGTGGTGGGGTGGCGTCACTCAGCGCAAACGGTGGGTTTGCGGCTTCTTTCAGTCGTTGGGCAAACCGCTGCACTATATGGGCTTCACCCCCTGGCAGCGCCTGAAAGCGCGTCTGAACTTCGTGCCCTGCCTGTCGCTGTGGATCAACGTCGTCGGCGTTCCCACTGGGATTTGGGCGGCGTACGAGTTCTTCGCCAATCCCGGACTCTTGCCGCCGTGGGTCTTCTGGCTTGCGGTCTTCAACGTTGCCACTTTCGTGCTGTACATGGGGCTGCTGTACGAAAACACTTGGCGCCGGACGGGACTCGTCACGACGCGTTGGACGACGCGAGCGTGGTACATGATTCGCATCAATCCGATCTCGGCTTTCGTCTGGTGGCTTCTGTGGCTGGTCCCGCTCGCGATCGGTCTGCGCATGTACCTGCTCGATCAAGGATTGGCGTGGCAGCGAACCGAGAAGGTCGATGCGAACAAGCTGCTCATACGCCGAAAGTTGCAGCGCCTTGCCGCGCCGCGCCAGCCCACCCTCGAGCGGGCCGCCGGTGCTATGCTCCTAAGCCCAAGTGAGGAAAACGAACGGTGAGTAAACACGTCCTGGTCACCGGCGGCGCCGGATTCATCGGCTCGCACGTCGTCGACCTTTTGCTCGAGCGCGGCTACGAAGTCACGGTGCTCGACAGCCTTTCGCCGCAGGTGCACGGCGACGCGGAACTCGACGCGGAAGGCTGGCCCACCTATCTCGACGAGCGCGCCAAACGCATCAACGCCGACATCCTCGATGCCGGCGTCTTCGAGGCAAGCCTGCGCGGCGTGACGCACTTGGTGCATCTCGCGGCGTCGGTCGGCGTCGGTCAAAGCATGACCAACATCGTCGAGTACTGCCGAAACAACGTGATGACGGCCGCCGTGGTCTTGGAGACGCTGTCGCAGCGACCGCATGCGATC
>JAFAQW010000173.1 GCA_019245995.1 Vulcanimicrobiota bacterium
ATGCTGGTCGGCATCTCGACGGGTGCGAACGTCTGGGCGGCCCTCGGTATCGCGGCGCGCAAAGAGTCGGCCGGCAAGACGATCGTGACGTTCGCATGCGACACCGGCGAGCGCTATCTGAGCAATCCCGTTTTCGCGGAACAGGAAGCGACGATCGTCGAACCGGCGCTCGTTTGAACGATGACGTCCGCGTCGAGGTGACGCGAGGCGAACTCGTCGAGTCGATACACCGCGTGGCCGTGTGCGTCGTGGACGAAAACGATACGGTGGTCTTTTCCGCCGGCGACGTAGAACGGCCGGTCTATCTGCGTTCAACGGCGAAGCCGTTCATCACGGCCGCCGTCGTTGCGTCCGGCGCGGCGGAGCGTTATCGTTTCGAGCCGCGCGAACTCGCGGTCATTGCCGGCTCGCACTTCGGCGAACCGTTTCACGTAGCGGCGGTGCTCGCAATTCTCGAAAAGATCGGTATGGACGCGCGCGCATTGCAGTGCGGCCCACATTGGCCGTACGACGAGTCCGCCGCGGCGTCGCTGCGCGCCTCGGGCGCGGCTCCGACGGCGCTGCACAATAACTGCTCCGGAAAGCACGCCGGCATTCTTGCGCTGTGTAAAACGCTCGGCGCCGACACCGCGACGTATCTGCGGCCCGATAACCCGGCGCAGCGCTACATCTTGGAGTTTTGCGCGCGAATCACCGGCGACGACGCGACCGCGTGGCCGCTGGGGGTGGACGGTTGCGGCATTCCGGTCTACGCGACAAGCCTTCGGAAGGCCGCGCGCTCCTTCGTGCGCCTGGGCAACCAGTACGGCCTCGCTCCGTCGGACGCCCGAGCGTTGCGCGTGGTCCGCGACGCGATGCTGGAATGTCCGCAGTACGTTGCGGGCACGGGTCAGCTCGACAGCGAGCTCATGCGCGTCGGCGGCGGAGCCATCGTTGCGAAGGCGGGCGCCGAAGGCGTTCAGGGCGTCGCGTTGCCGCCGCGAGCGCAGGGCTATGCCGCAAAGGTCCTCGATGGAAGCTCCCGAGCGCGCGGCCCCTCGACGATCGCCGTCTTGCGCGAGTTGGGCGCCCTCGACGCTGCGCAGGCGACGCAGCTTGCACGATTCGGGGCGCCGAAGGTGTATAATCGGGCCGGTGAAATCGTTGGAAGCATCGGCGTACCTTCGCGCGCTTGACGAGCGCGTTTTAGTTTTCGACGGAGCCATGGGCACGCAGCTCATGGCGATGGAGCTTTCCGACGACGATTTCGGCGGTGCGGCCCATCACGGCTGCAACGAAGCGCTCGTGCTGACTCGACCGGAGATCGTGCGCGCGATTCACGACGCGTACTTGGCAGCGGGCGCGGACGTGATCGAAACCGATTCCTTTACGGGATCGCGTCTCAAGCTCGGCGAGTACGGCCTCGCCGACGCAACCTACGACATCAACTCTCGCGCTGCCGCAATCGCGCGCGAAGCGTGCGACGCTTGCGCCACGCAGGAGCATCCACGATTCGTCGCCGGTTCGATGGGCCCCACCGGGATGCTGATCTCGTCGTCCGACCAGGCGCTCTCCAAGATCAGCTACGCCGAGCTCCGCGACATCTACGGGGAACAAGCGCGAGCGCTCGTCGAAGGCGGCGCCGATCTGCTCCTGCTCGAAACGATGCAAGATCTGCTCGAGCTCAAGGCCGCGATCGCCGGGATCCGCCGCGAGTTCGCGCGAGGATTGCGGGCGGTTCCGATTCAGGCGCAACCGACGCTGATCAGCGAGGGGCGCATGCTGTTGGGAACCGACATTCGCGCGGTCTGTGCAACGCTGGAAGCGCTAGACGTTGACGTGGTCGGACTGAACTGCTCCACGGGCCCAGAGCAGATGCGCGACTCGATCCGCTACCTCTGCGAAAACGCGCGTTGCTTCGTCAGCGTCGTGCCGAACGCCGGTCTGCCGCTAATGGGCCCCCGCGGCGAGACGATTTATCCGGAATCGCCGGAGCAACTCGCGCGCGAGCTGGCGGGGTTCGTCCGCGACTTCGGCGTCAATGCGGTGGGCGGATGCTGCGGCACGACGCCGCAGCACATCACGGCATTGCGCGATGCGGTCGTAGGCGTGCAGCGCAAGCCGCGAACGGTCGCCGCACGCTCGGAAGAGGCCGCTTCGGCCATCACCGCGGTCTCGCTGGTGCAGGAGCCGGCGCCGCTCATCGTCGGCGAGCGCATCAACGCGCAGGGGTCCCGCCGCATCAAGCGACTCCTGCTGGCCGAAGATTACGACGCGATCGCGCTGGTGGCGCGGGAGCAGGTTGAGGGCGGAGCGCATTTGCTCGACGTCTGCTGCGCCTTGACGGAACGGGCCGACGAAGACGAGCAGATGCGGCACGTGGTCCGGCGGTTGGCCCAGTCGATCGACGCGCCGCTCGTGATCGATTCCACCGAACCAAAAGTGCTCGAAACGGCGCTCCAGAACTACGCGGGGCGAGCCGTCATCAACTCGGTGCATCTCGAATCGGGCCGCGCGAAGATGGATGCAGTGATGCCGCTGGCCCGGGAGCACGGCGCCGCCGTGATCGCGCTGACGATCGATGAGAACGGTATGGCAAAAACCGCGGCCCGCAAAGCAGACGTCGCCCGCCGGATCCACGACATCGCGGTCGGCGAATACGGCTTGCCGCCGGGGGCGCTCATCTTCGACGACTTGACGTTCACGCTCGCGACCGGCGACGCGGAGTTTCGCGATTCCGCCAAAGAGACGATCGACGGCATCGCTGTCATCAAGCGCGAGCTGCCCGGCGTGTTGACGTCGCTCGGCGTCTCCAACGTCTCGTTCGGTTTGAAACCCGGCGCGCGAGCCGTGCTGAACTCCGTTTTCCTGCACCACTGCGTTCAGGCCGGGCTCGATTGCGCGCTCGTGCACGCGAAAGAGATCGTCCCGTACTTCGAGATCGATGCTACGCTCCGTGAACTTTGCGACGATCTGGTCTTCAACCGGCGTGAGGACGCGCTCGCGCGTTTGATCGAGCATTTCGAATCGTTGTCCCCGGCCGACCAACAAGAGCGTCGCCTAGAGGCTCGCGACGACTTGGCCGACGTCCCGATCCAGGAACGGATCCATAACGCAATTTTGGGCCGGCGCAAGGACGGGATCGAGGCGAAGATCGACGAGGCG
>JAFAQW010000179.1 GCA_019245995.1 Vulcanimicrobiota bacterium
GCAGCACGATGTGCGCGCCGTCCTCGAACGTCAGCTCGCTTCCAATAATCGCGGCGATGCCACGTTGACGCGCGTGGGTCGAAAAACGAACCGCGCCATAGAGTCCGTCGCGGTCGGTCAATGCGATTGCGCTCAGGCCGAGCGCAGCGGCGGTCTCCACGAGCTCTTCGGGATGCGAGGCGCCTTGGAGAAAACTATAGTTCGACCAGGCATGCAGCTCGGCGTAGCCGCCCTCCGCCGGCATAGGGCGAGTTAGAGGATTCAGCAAAGATTAGCCGACCTCGGTAAGCCTTCAAAGTGAGCCTTCAAGGAAGGAGCACCCCCATGATTGGTGCGGCGGCCCGCCTCGTTCTGAACGCCTGTGCCATTACCATGCTGGTAGCCTGCGGTCAATCGCTGACCGTAACGTCAGTGCCGCGAGTCTACAACGATGCGGCATCTTCGAGTCGCGATCTCGCCCGGGGTTGTCCGCTGAAACGCTGTATCATCGTGGGATCGCAGCCCGGATACCGGAATAGGCCGCGCGCGAGCGTGCTCTTCTTCTCCAGCGAGTCCAATGGCAATGTTCCTCCCGTCGCCGAGATCAGGGGCTCTAAGACCAGGCTGGGCTTCCCCGCGGGGCTCGCGACGGACTCGCGCCACGACATCTATGTTGCGAACACGGGGCCTGACGCGATTACCGTGTATGCCGCTAACTCTCAGGGAAATGTTGCGCCGATTCGGGTCATCAGCGGCTTCAAGACACGGCTGTATCGACCGACCGGCATTGCAATTGACGCTCGCGACCAGCTCTACGTTGCGAACCAACGGAACGATATCACCATCTACGCAGCGAAGGCGAACGGCGATGCCGCGCCGGTTCGCGTGATCAAGGGTAAGGCAACCAAACTCTATGCGCCATGGGGCCTTGCGTTCGATTCGCAGTCGAATTTGTACGTCGCCAATAACGATCCTAACAACGGCTGGATCACGGTTTACGCGCCGAACGCGGCCGGCAATGCGCCGCCCGAACGTACAATTCGAGGATCGGCGACGAAGCTGCAGGGACCGACCGGCCTTGCCGTAGATGCTTCGGGCTACTTGTACGTGGTGAACGCGAGTTCCGTAGGGTCGCTCGTGACGATCTTTGCTCCCGGGGCGAACGGCAACCAAGCACCGCTCTCGTACTTTTCCGGAGGATATGCCGCGTTTGGCGTGGCGCTTGGCCATCACCGCATTTACGTGACGAGCGTGGGGTACGACGATTATCCGTTTATTGCGACCTTCGACGGCGGAGCAGTCGGCAATTACGGAGACCTGCTCCGTAAAATTCAAGGCCGCAAAACGAAGATGATCTCGCCGGAAGGCATTATCGTCCGCTGAGTCATTCATAGACTCCGCGCAGGTACCAGTGCGAGCCTTGGCGGTAGATGCGCACGCAGGTGGCGTCTTCGAGCACGACGTCGTACTCGTCGCGCCCCCCATCCTTTTCCGCGCCAAAGCGTTCGGTGATGCGCCAGGGGCCGGAGCACTGACGGACCCTTTGGCGATCGACGACCGACGGCTCGCCGCCGCGTAACCGCACCGGGATTTCGCGGACGCGTAGCAGGCGCAGCTGCGGCACGAGTTTGCTTTCCTCATGCGCAGGCACCGCAGTGAGCGGCTCGCGCCGCGGAACGGTAAACGGCTCGTAGGTAAAGCGTTCTTCGAGCCGGTGCGCCGGATGAATCGCGGCGCGAACGATCTCTTTACCCAGCGCCGCCTGAAGCCGCGCGATCGTAACGGCGACGCGCTGCGGATCGAAATCCACGTTGCTCATCAGCGTCTGCGCTTCGCCGCCCTCTTCGAGCCGTAACGCACCGAGCCGCAGCCCGATGACGGGAGCCGGGAACGTCGTGCCTTCGAGTTTCGCGCGCAACAACGCAAACATCGTGCGGTCTTCGGCGGTAGGGGTGGCAAGCGGCACGTCGAACGCGAGCGCTTCGCCGTTCTCGAGCTCGACGCTCAACTGCAGCGCGCCCGCGCGCTTTCCGCAACGCTCTAAATCGGCGCAGATTCGCGAGAGCAGCATCCGTATCGCAAAGAAGACGGCGGATTCGTCGGCGGCGTGGCCCTCGCCAAAAATCGAGGCCTCGATGGCAACCGCGTGCGGGCGCGGAATGAACGGCCGACGGTCGCCGCCGCGCGCGAGTTCGTGCCAGCCCGCCGCGGCGCTGCCGAAACGGCGCACGAACGGGCCGTGCGGCAGCAGCGCCACGTCGCCCAATCGTTCGACTCCGAGCAACTTCAGCCGCTGGATCGTTCGCTCATCGATCTCCAGCAGTTCCAGCGGCAACGGCGCGAGGAATTCACGCTCGGTACCGCGCTCGCAGACGACGCCGTCCCCGACGTGCAACGCGGCGCGGGCGGCAATTTTGGAATGACCCGCACCGATCCGCAGCGCCCTGCCACAGTCCGCAAGCATCGCTCGCGTTTTTGTCATGTGCGAGAGCGCGTCGCCGGCGATGCCGCGCACGTCGAGAAAGGCCAGGCCGGGGCGAACGTCCTCGATGAGCGGAGAGACTCCATCGAGTTGATCGAGCAACTCTTCCCAGAGCGAGCGGTCCGCGGGCGCGTCCCAATCGCCCGCAACCTGAAGACAGAGCAGCATCACTGAACCTCTCGAAGCCGTGCATCCATATAAGCAGTTTGTCCGCAGAGCATGTGACGGTGCTTGCCGACGCCGACGCAGAGCTCGAACCCCGAAAAGTTGCTCCACAGACCGTGCGAGCCGCGCATGGCGACGCGCTCCGCGCTGCAGTGCACGCACAACTCTGCGCTCGCGCGCAGCGAAGCGCCGGCGCGCGCCGCGATGACCAGCAACACCACGCCGCTGCGGTGCGCCAGTTTTGCCAGCCGCGTCCAGACCGCGTCGCGCACGGGAACGGCCGGCATGAGCACCATGCGGCAAACGCGCGCACGCAACAAGAGGTCGACCGCCCGGAGATTGGCGTACGGGGTCCCCGCGGGGACGATCATGATGCGGTCGAGGCGCGCTCCCGCTTCGGCCAACGCCGGCGGATAGAGCGCCCCGTCGTCGAGAATCGCGACCAAGCTGCGCCTCGTTATGCCGGCGACGATGCCGGCGGCCAAGCTCCAGCGACCAGCGGCGCCCTCGACGGCCGCCACCGAGCCCGGCGGCAGCCCGCCGCCGAGAAGCTCGTCGAGCTGCGGGACGGCGGTGGGAATGAGGCCGTCGGCCTGAACGGAAGGAAGCTGCCCCCTGGCGTTGAGGGCGGCCTTCAGGGCCTCGAAGGCCTCCCTCTTGGCCGCGCCCTCCCGCGCTCGTTCAGCCTGAGCCGGTCGGAGAACGGGGGACGCCAGCGCCGCCATGGGAGATTCATGCTAATCGAACATATGTTCGATGTCAATCCCTCGGGCGCCGGTTATGTCCAGTCTTTGGAGAGCTCCTCGCGGCCGTGCGGCGCGCTCAGATCCATCAGCGGGCCGATCGGCACGATGCCGTTGGGGTTGATCTCGTCCTGGGTGATGTAGTAGTGCCGCTTGATGTGGTCGATGTTCACGGTTTCAGCGATTCCATCGATTTGATAGAGGTCGCGTAAGTAGCCGTACAGGTTCGGATAGTCTACGATTCGGCGAAGGTTGCATTTGAAATGGCCGTAGTAAACCGGGTCGAAGCGGACGAGCGTGACGAAGAGCCGCCAATCGCTTTCGACCGGCTGCGGGCCAAAGAGATAGCGGAGATCGGCTAAGCGCGTCTCCATGGCGTCGAGCGTCATGAAGACGCCGTACGCGGCGGAGTCGTACGCGGATTGCGACGTCGCGAAGCCTGCGCGATAGACTCCGTTGTTGACGGTCTCGTAGAGCAGCTCGTTGAGCTCGTCGATTTGAGACCGCAGTTGGGACGGATAGAGATCGAGCTGCGGATATGCCGCGACCGCATCGAACTGCGTCTCGAGCATGCGCATGATGTCGTCGTCGGAGTTGCTGACGATGCGCTTGGTGACGGTGTCCCATAATATGGGCACCGTTACGCGCGATCGGTATCCGGGATCGCTCGCAAAGTACGCTTCGCTCAGGAAGGCCCAGCCGTGGAGCGGATCGGGCTCCGCGGCGGTGAACCGCCAGCCGCGTTCGTCCCTGATCGGGTCGACGACCGTCATGCCGATCGCCGCTTCCAATCCTTTGAGCTTGCGCGCGATGATGGTGCGCGAGGCCCACGGACAGGCGAGCGAGACGTAGAGATGATACCGTCCGCTTTGCGCGGGGTAACCGGAGCTGCCGTCCGCGGTGACCCAATCGCGAAAGGCGTCTTCCTGGCGCTTGAAGCTTCCGTCGTGCGCCTGTTCCTGCGGGAATTGCGGTTTTGCGGTCATGCCGACCAGAACCGCGGGCGTGTGGAAAAGCGTTGCTTAGAGGCTCAGGGGTTGCGGCGAATCGAGGTAGCGCAGTCCGGCGCGCTCGAGGATCGGGCGGCCCTCGCCCGTGAGGATAAAACGCGCGAAGCTGCGCGCTTCGTTGGGATGCGGCGCGTCTTTGAGCACGGCTAGCGTGTAGGTGATCCGGTCGGTCAGCGCCGCTTTGCCGGGAAGCGCGAGAAAGCGATATCCGCGCGCGATCGCTTCCGTGCGATAGAAGAACCCGACGTCGGCCTGACCGGTGTCCACGCGCGCGAGCAGGTCTTCTTCGGGAAAGATCTGCGCGGGATTCTCGGGATCACCGAGGATCCGCGATGCGCCGGGAGCGCCGAGCCAAATGCGCATGGCTTCCATCGTATAGTTTCCCTTAGGGTCGAGCCTCGGGTCGGTGCGACCGATGCGCAGGCCCGCAGTTTCAAGGGCTTGTTCGAGCGGCCGCTTTCCCTGTGCGGCGTCGTTAAAAAGCTGCGCATAACGCGAGGACGGCGACCATCCGATGCCGAGGCTGGTGGCCGCAAAGGTCGTTGCGGACGCGACGCGCGCTCCCAACGATTCGATGAGCGTGGGATCGACGCTGACGAAAACGTCGGGCGCGCGAAGACCCGCCGCGATCAGGTGCGCCAGCGCTTTGCTGCCTCCGGGCTGACCTTCGAAATCAACGTTCTCGTCGAGCAGCTTTGCTTTGATCGGGCCCTCCATCGGCGTGACGAGCGAGCCGGCATAGAGGACCGAGACGGGATGCGCGGGGCCGCCGCTGTGCGTCGCGCCCGTAAAAGCTACGGCCGTTCCGAGGGCGAGAATTCGAGCGAGAGCGAGTTTATGCAATAGCGCGTTCCGCGCGGAGTCGGCCCATCGTTGAAGACGTGACCGAGATGCGAGTCGCAACGCTTGCAGCGTACTTCCGTACGGTGCATTCCGTGCGTGTAGTCGTCGAGAAGGCGGACGTTCTCTTGTTCTTCCGGATGCGTGAAGCTCGGCCAGCCACAGTGCGATTCGAATTTCGTGGCGGATTGAAAGAGCGGCTGCCCGCAGGCTCCGCACGAATAGACGCCGTCCGCGCTGACGTTGAGGAGCGGTCCCGTAAAGGGGGCTTCCGTTCCGGCCTCGCGTAGGATGTGGTAACGGTCGGCGCCGAGCTTCGTCTTCCACTCTTCTTCAGTCTGTTGGATTTCAGGCGTTGCGTCGTCGTGATTCATGGCGCAGCTGTGTTGGGCTTTGGGCACGCGAAGGCCTCCGGTAGACGCTCCCCGGAATACTGGCGCATGAAGCTCCTGCTGGAAATTCTGCTGTCGGTGGTGCTCCACCCGATCGCCATGATCCTGATGTGGATCAACCTGCTAATGCGCGGAGATATGACGACTTTTAAAAAGCTCGTCTGGCTGCTCGTGAGTATCGTGTGGGGGCTCGGCCCAATACTCTATATATTGGTAGCCGAAGGCTCGCTGTGGTAGCGAGCCTTCGGTATGTCGTGCTTGAGTTGTTGTTAGCGGCGCGCCGGAGGACGACCGTGGAGCGTGCCGCTCGAGGACCCATGCGACGTGCCGGTCGTCGGCGCGCTGTGACCCGTGGCGCCGCCGTGTAGCGTTCCGCTGCCCGGAGGTGCGCTCAGCGAGCCGTGCGGACCGCGATAGTAGCCGGGGCCGTTGTAGTACCGGTTGACGTAGATCGTGTTGCCGCCGTAGCCGTAGCCGCCGTAGCAGCAGCCGCCGTATCCGCCAAACCAGCCGATGCCGATGCCGAAGCCCGGATAAAATCCAAACGGATAGCCGTAACCGTACCCGTATGGGTAGCCGTAGCCGTACGGATAACCGCCGTAGGGATAGCCGCCATAACCGTAACCGCCGTAACCATAGCCACCGTTGTTGTAGCCGTAGTTTGACGGCGGCGCGACGTCGATGCGATACGCATCGAACTCGCGGCCGTTAGCATAGCCGTAGATCGTGACCTTCATGCCCTCTTGGAGCTTGAGGCCGGTCGGGTTGATCACCGTGCCGTCGTGCATCACGACGTTGTCGCCGTAGCCCTTTTCATCTTGGACGTAGACGGTGTACGTGCCGTTGAAGCCGCTGATCGTGCCCTTGATTGATTGCTGCGACGCCGTGGCGTAGCTCGGGTACTGTTGCGCGCCGGCCAGCGACGGTACGGCAAGAGAGGCGACCGCGCCGAGCGCGGCGATGAGCGTTGGACGAAATATTGAGAAGCACATAGTTATTGCTATTATAACGCCTCGATCCCCGGACGGGGTTAGAATCTGTACAAAAGGGCAAGTCCCTCACCTGGGACGAGCAAGGGAAGCGGCGAAGTTTCCTACCGCGTTCAGAACGAAGTATTCCATGGTCGGGGAGCCGAGGAGGTTGGTGGTGAGGCTTGCGACTTTTCGTTTTACCGCGCTGTCAGTTTGCGCGACGTCGGCCCTGCTAAGCGCCTGTAGCGCCGGGCCCGGACCACCGCCACCAGGATATGCGACCGCCGGACCGATGGCGCAGCCCCCGCATCAACGCACGTTTCAGTACACGGGGACGATTCAAAAGTGGGAAGTACCGGCGAACGTGCATAGCCTTACGGTGGTGGCACTCGGGGCGTCGGGGAATCCCGTCAACGGCTATTGTTCAGAGCTCGAGTTCGGGGGGCGGGTGTTTGCGGTCATACCCGTGACTCCGCACACCCGGTTGCTGGTTTACGTCGGCGGCGAAAGCGGTTCCGCGCTAGGCGGCTTTAACGGCGGAGGTGCCGGCGGCGGCCCGTATGCCGGCGGAGGCGGCGGAGCGTCTGACGTGCGGGTACCTCCAGGAGGACTCGACGATCGCATCATCGTGTCGGGCGGCGGGGGCGGACCCGGGGGAAACATCGTGCTCCCCGGTTGGAGCTGCGGCGGAGCCGGAGGCGGCGTCGTTGGCGGTGACGGGCATCCTGGTACCTACGCGGGCGGGGCAGGCGGCGGCTTTGGTGGACGGCAACGCAGGGGCGGCGTCGGCGGCAGCGCGGGGCAAGGCCAATATGGCAGCGGCGTCCGAGGCAAACGCGGACATTTCGGCATTGGCGGAGCCGGCGGAGTCAGCGGATCCAGCACGTATGAGGGCGGCGGCGGTGGCGGTGGTGGCTACTACGGTGGCGGCGGTGGCGGAAGCGGCGCGCCGAGCGCCTTTTACAACAACGGCGGCGGTGGCGGCGGCGGAGGCTCTTCGTATGTCGAGCCGAGCGCGACGCGCGTTCAATATTGGCAGAACTGGCACACGGCAAAAGGTAACGGCCTGGTCGTCTTCAGTTGGTAACCTAAAAAGCTCTTGCGCGCGTCATTTGCGACGCATTCAGCGGCGGCGGGAGCGCGTAGGAAGAGCAAAAATCCCAGCGTACAAACGCCGAAAAATACGAGGCGATGAGACAGAAACGCCACGGACGGTATGTTAGCCGCCGCTACCTACCGTATCATGAGATACTCGTATCGACTTCGAAGCGACTCGAACATGTGGCAGCGCAAAATTTGGCAAGATGAGTTACGAAGCCACCCGCGTTCGCACGTCATCGTGCGCGATGGCGAGCTCTACGAGACGCACAACCTCGCGGGCTCCGAGAGCCCGAACGAGGAGGTTTAATGCGACGTCACAGTCCCCCAGCCGCTGTGGCATGACGGCCAGCATGCCGTCGGCGCACTGTCGCCGCAAGGCGTGCGTCCGATCAGTAACTCCAGCTGCGGCATTGAGCAGCGCGGTTTCATCGGGCGCTAAGTGGAGGGCCAGCGCGAGCGACGCGACGGTCCTGGGGCGAGGCCGCCGGCGTTCTCCACGCTCGAGCGTGCTGATGGCCTCGACGCTTAAGTTTGCGCGCTCGGCTAGATCCTGCTGCGTTATTCCGGCTCTGTGCCGAAACTGATGGAGCAGCGATCCGAACCGCTGAAGCCGTTCCATTGATTGCATGGCGACGACCGTCATGGCTGCACCGCGAAGCCTAACCCGTTCATTATTTGCTCCTATGCAACCACTATTTGCTGATAGCCACGCCGTACGCAGCCACCAGGTTGCCGATGGACTTGTACGGATCGCCGCCGGCCGGATATTTGTACAAAAGGACTGAGCCCGAAGGGCAAAGCGCTGCTCCGCGATACGCCAACTCCTGACCGCAGTAGCGTCCATTCGTCAAGGGCGTGGTGCCGGTTACCGTTGCAGTCGTGCCTTTAACAGCAATTTGATAGATCGTCGCGCTACTACCCGATCCACTGTCGCCAATCCACAGCCCGTGGTCGAAGCCGACGCCGCCCGGGTAGCTGATCGTGCCGCCGGTGAGCGTGAGGTCCGTGAACTTTTTGTGTGCGAATGCAGCGAGCTGGTATGCGCCGCTGTTGAATTTTTGACCGACCACGTACAGCGTATCGTTGTGGTAATAAAGGAAATACTCGTTCACCGAGTTCGGGTCCGCATATACCTTTGGTGTGCCTTTGGCGTGTTTGTAGATCGAAACGCTCCCGGGGCCGCCGCTAAGAGTTTCTAAGTTCGCTACAGCCAGATCGCCAGACTCAGGGTCAACGGCGCAACCGTATGAAGCTTGGCCCGGATCGTTTAAGGTGGCGATGATCGTCGTACCGCCGTGCGCGTATTCCACTATCTGCGAATTTAAGTCCGTAATCCAGACATTGCCGTCCCGGTCGGAGCACTCGCCAAACGGCGTCGTCGCTATGCCGGTGAGCGTCCCCTTAAGTTTGCCCTCCGGATACGAATAGACGTACACGTCATCCGTTTGCTCGTCGCCAACATACAGCAGCGTTTTATGTTTGGCGTCGCGGCTCATCCACGACCGGCCGCGAGCGCGTTGCTGGTTCAGGCCGTTCGATGCACGCAGCCGGGAAGAGGACGCACCCATTGTCTGACCTGCACCGACGCCCGGGGGCAGCGCTCTGGTGCCGGTACATGCGCCCAGTACCGTAACCGCCGCGATAGCGGCAGCGTAGCGAGAAATAGCAAAGGCGTTCATTGTTTGCTCCGATGCGAGTGGCGAGTGTCGCTTTGGCCCTAGAATAATGCTCCGACCTCATTTGGTGGAGTATCTTTCGGTATACGCTGTGGAAACTGCCGAGTCGCTAGACGGCCTTTTGGCGGGTTAGTAGCGTGACGAATGCCGCGACCGCCCCGTTCGCGAGGAGGGCGAGCAACCCCGGATTGACGCCCCACGGCGTCAGGTTCATCGCGGCAAGGGGAATGCCGATGCCAAGGCCGACCGCGATGCCCGCCCCCACGGCCACGGCCGTGACTCGGGGCCAGAAAAATGCCGCGAACGCGCCGGGCGCGAATTGCGCGACGCCGTTGAAGTACAGCAATAACAATTCCGCGATCGTACGCCGCGCCGTCAACCATAGGCCAAGCGCGAGCAAGGCGACCATCACGACCAATATCCGCGTTAGCATCGTGCGCGCGGCGTCGCTTCTTACAATCCCAAAGAGGTCGCCCGCGATGTTTTTCGTGACGACGCTTGCGCCTGCAAGCAGCAGGGCCGATGCCGGGATGAGCGCAGCGAGCGCTCCGGCACCGGCGATTATGCCAAGCGCCCACGGCGGATAGTACTGCTGCACGAGCAGTAGGAACGACTGATCGACCGCGGCGCCTTTTAAGCCAGCATGAACCAGGGAGGCTGCGAAACCGGCAAACATCATCAGCGGCAAGAAGGCCATGTAGAGCGGCAGCAGCATGGCATTGCGGCGAATGGTATCGCCGCTGCGCGCGCTGTAAATCGCCTGCCATGCGGAGG
>JAFAQW010000220.1 GCA_019245995.1 Vulcanimicrobiota bacterium
CCGCCGCATTACGAGTGGATCTTCGAGGGCACGTGCACGAAGGTAATCTTGACCAAGCTCGGCGCGAACTTCGCGCTCGGTAAACACGACGATATCACGGTGTCGGGTTCGATCGGCGAGAACAACCTCAAGGCCAAGGCGATCGTCTACGTGGCCGACGCGACGAACAACAAAGACATCTTGACCTACAAGGGCAAGAAATTCCCGGCCTATAAGGCGCGCGGCACGACCTTCATCTATGCCAGCGCCATCAACCAGAGCAAGTACACGATCATACCGAAAGCCAGCAAGAAGCCGGTGTTGCAATACGTGATCAGCGACGGACACGGCATTCCGGGCAAATCGTGCGCGGCTGCCGTCCTGACCGTTCAGAACAAGAAGTACGTGTGGAAACCGCTGCCGGTCCACGCTCAAGTCAAGGGCAAGACCGTCACCATCACGCAGTACAATGCCCCGCCGAACTTCCAACTGCCGCCGTTGACGCCGCTCTACTTCGGCGTAAACTGCTTCTAGTTCACGCCGCTACGTCCACCGCAAGAACCCCGCCGCTAACGGCGGGGTTCTTCTTTTCGAGGGCCAATCTACGGCGGCACATGCCTAAGACGGAACGCTGGCAATGGTACGTGGAAGAGTTCTCTCCGGCGGAGCAACATCACCACGCGATCGACGACCTTTTCGTCGCCACTCGTTCGAAGTACCAGCAAATTGCGGTGATGCGCTCGCCCGTCTTCGGCAAGATGCTCGTGCTCGACGGCGACACGCAGAGCGCCGAAGCCGACGAGCGAATCTATCACGAAGCGCTCGTGCACCCCGCGCTCGCCGCCAGCGACGACCGAAGCGACGTGCTGATCGTGGGGGGCGGCGAAGGCGCGACGTTGCGCGAGGTGCTGCGCTGCCCGGACGTCCGCCGCTGCACGATGGTCGACATCGACGGCCTTGTGGTGGAGCTTTCGCGCAAGCACCTTCCGGAGTGGTCGGACGGCGCGTTCGAAGATCCGCGCGCCAACGTCATCGTCGGCGACGCGTTGGAGTTTCTGCGCTCTTGCGGCGATCGCTACGGAGCCATTCTTTCGGATCTGACCGAGCCGCTTGCCGACTCGCCCAGCAACCCGCTCTTCAACGACGAGGTCTTCACTTTGATCAAGTCGCGCTTGCACGACGACGGCGTCTACGTGCTTCAGGCGAGCACGGCGGCCGTGCATAACGCCGCCCTGCACTGCAAGATGGCACGGACTTTGCGCAAGCACTATCGTCACGTCGTGACGTTTACGACGCACGTGCCCGCCTTCGACACGGAATGGGCGTTCTTAGGCTGCAGCGATCGGGTCGAGCTGTCGCAGCTCGAGGCGCAGCGCATCGACGACTACTGCGCACGTCTATCAGGCGAGAGTTTTTTCTACGACGGCGTGACCCATCGGCGCCTCTTTTCGCTGCCGCTCTACCTGCGCCGGATGCTGGCCGGTGGCGGGGATACGTTTTGAGCGCACGAAACGCCCAGGCGATGGCAATCGACTATTCGCGCGCGCCGCATGCCTGGGAGAAGGAAAAGAGCAACTTCGTCGCCTTGCTCGATCTCAAGCTGGAAGAGGTCGAGCGCGGCCGGGCGGTCATGCGAATGCCCTACCGCCCGGAAATCACCAACGGAACGGGAGCGGTGCACGGCGGCGCGATCGTGAGCCTCTGCGATACCGTCTTCTACGTCGCGCTCGCTTCGGTCTACGGACGCGAGCAAGATACGACCACCGTGGCCCTGCAGTGTAACTTCCTCGCACCGGCCGGTCCGCCGCACGACCTCGTGGCGGAAGCCAAGGTGCTGCGCGCCGGACGCCGCATCGTTTACGGTGAAGTGTACGTCCGCAGCGGTGAAAAGATCGTGGCGCACGCCACGCTCGACTTCTTGAACAGTTATCCCGAAGAGAAACCGCAAAAAAGCACGTGACGCGACGGACCGCCCTGTACGACGAACACCTGCGTGCCGGGGCGCGTTTGGTTCCGTTTGGCGGCTTCGAAATGCCGCTTGCGTATGCCGGCATCCTCAAGGAGCACGATGCCGTGCGTCATCGCGCTGGCCTCTTCGATCTTTCGCACATGGGGCAGTTTTGGCTCACGGGCGATCAGGTGGCCGAGTGGGCCGACCGGTTGACCATCAACGCGGTGGCGACGATGAAGCCCTGGCAGGCACGCTACAATATTTTTTGCAACGACGCCGGCGGTGCCCACGACGACACGATTTTCTATCGTGCCGGCGACCGCTGGCTGCTCGTGGTCAACGCAGCGAACGCCGACAAGATGTGGGCGCATCTCAACGCCCATTTATCCTCCGAAAACGTCGCGCTCCAAAACGATCATGGACGCGCGGCACTGATCGCGATTCAAGGGCCGCGCTCTGTCGATATCCTGCAGCCGCACGTCGACGCCGACCTCGCATCGCTGCGCTACTATTTCTCCACCGAGGTGCGGGTTGGCGGCGTGCCGGCCCTCGTCGCTCGAACGGGATACACGGGCGAAGACGGCTTTGAGCTGTTCGTCGCGGGCGATCCGGCGCCCGACGTTTGGCGTTCCCTGCTGCGCGACGGCGCCGCCGCCGGGCTCGAGCCGTGCGGCCTTGGAGCCCGCGACGTGCTGCGGCTCGAGGCCGGGATGCCGCTCTACGGACACGAGCTCACCGAAGACATCACGCCGGTGCAAGCCGGGCTTTCCTGGGCGCTCAAATTGAACAAGCCGGAGTTCATCGGAAAAGCGGCGCTTGCGGAACAGTTGGAGCGCGACGAATTCCCGCGCATCGTCGGATTGGTGATGCACGGAAGAGCGCCGGCGCGCGAGGGTTACCGGGTGACGCTCGCCGGAGCGCCCGTCGGCGAAGTGCGCAGTGGGTCAATCGCGCCGTCCTTCGGAAACAAGCACGTCGCCACGGCACTGGTCGAGCGCGGCGCTGCAACCATGGGGACTACCGTCGAGGTACAAATACGCGGCACGGCGCACGAAGCGCAAGTCGCGCCGCTGCCGTTCTACAAGCGCGAAAAGTCGACCGAAAGGAATTAACATCAGTGGCGCAGCCGCGGGACCTCCTCTTCAGCAAAGAACACGAGTGGGTAAAAATCGAGGGCGACCACGCCACGATTGGCGTAACGGACTACGCCCAGAATGCGCTGGGCGATATCGTCTACGTCGAGCTCCCGAACGTCGGCGCGACGATCGAGCAGTTTTCGAACGTCGGCGTGATCGAGTCGGTGAAGGCCGTTTCCGACCTATACACGCCGATGTCCGGAGAGGTGCTCGAAGTGAACGCCGCGCTCGAGAACGACCCCGCCGCGGTGAACCGCGATCCGTACGGCGACGGATGGCTCATGAAGATTCGGCTGAGTGATGCCGGAGAGACC
>JAFAQW010000177.1 GCA_019245995.1 Vulcanimicrobiota bacterium
GCGCTTTGGTCCCAGCTAAATCGCCGGGCCTGGCGCAAGCCGGCCGCGCGCAGGCGCTCCCGCAGCGCGGCGTTATTCGAGACACGCCGCAGCGCGTCGGCCCAGCCATTCACCGAGTCCGGCGGCGCGTACAACGGCGCGGTGTCGCCGACTTCGGGCAGCGAGCCGGCCGCCGCGGCGATTGCCGGTGTGCCGCACGCCATTGCTTCGAGCAGCGGCATGCCGAAGGTCTCGTGATACGACGGAATTGTCAGCGCCACCGCGGCGCGATAACAGTCGCGCAGCCGTTCCGGCGTTCCGCTGACGAGGTCGTCGTTGAAATCGCCGAGCGCCACGACGCCCGGGCGCTCCGGCGCGCGCGGACCGGCAACGGCCAGCAGGGGCCCGTCGCCGTGCGGCCATGCCTGGCGGTACGCCTCGTAGAGCATCTCGAAGTTCTTGCGCGGCTCGCGAATCGGATCCCCAACGAACAGAAAAAAATCGCGGCCCTGCAACCCTGTTGGAATTGTGCGTGCAACACCGGGCGCGAACGACGGTTCCACGCCGTGCGGAATCACGGCAATGCGCCTCGTGGGCAAGTCAAACAGCTCGTGCAGCTCGCTTCGGGCAAAGCGCGAAACGGTAATCACTCTCGCGGCCGTCCGTGCCGATCGCAGAAAGGGCTCCTGCGCGTGGCGGCGCCGCTTCGGGTCGGGATTTGGATAGCGAAACGGAATGGCGTCGTGAATCGTGGCGACGCTTGGAACCGAACCTGAAAAGAACGTGCCGTTGGCCGGATGCCACAGACAATCGTGTTGCTTGCCGGCACGGCGCGCGAAGCGAAAACGATCGCTCCCGAGCGCGCGTTCGTACGCCGCCCGCCGGCGCCGGGGAAAGGCATCGGCCACCAAACACGTTACCTCGACGCCGTCGTCCGCAATCAAACGGCGCAGGACTGCGCGCGCGTACCGCCCGATTCCGCGCGTATCCTCGACCGCGACGCGTGCGTCGACCGCAAGGTGCAGCGGCGCCATCGCGCGCACTTCGCCCGGGTGAGTCAAACTCCGCCGGGCGGCATCGCGGCGCATCTGATCTTGGGCCCGCGTGAGGAGCCCTTCTTGGCGGCGATGCTCGCATCTATCGAGGACGCCGCGTCGCTGCTGCTCGTCAACGACAATTCGGCGGAGCCGTCGCCGCACGCGGCGATTCTCCGCGGCAGCCGGTTCGGCGTTGCCGGCTCGCTGATCGTGGACTGCGCGCCGTTTACGGAGTTCGCGGCCGCGCGCAACCGTTGCTTGGAGCTGCACGCGGCGCATGGCGCGTTGCCTTGGATCATGTTCGTCGACGCCGACGAGGTGCATGGCGAGGGCATCTCCGCAATTGCACGAGCCCTCGGCGGCCTGCCGCCGGGATACGACTTCGTCGACGGCTACACGTGGCATTTGTTCGGCTCGTTCGACTACTACACGTCGATCGAGCGTCGAATGATGTTCTTTCGTTACCGGCCCGGCGTGCGCTGGGAAGGCGCCGTCCACGAGCGGCTGCAGGGGCTGGACGGCAAGCGTCTGGCGCTGCCGTACGTCTACGCACACTACGGGCACACGTTGACCCCGCGGCGCCACGCGGAAAAAGGCCGTCATTATTCGTCGCTCGGCGCGCCCGGGGACGTGTTGCGCGAAGAGGAGCTCGACGATTTC
Source organism: Vulcanimicrobiota bacterium (assembly GCA_019245995.1). GTDB lineage: Bacteria > Vulcanimicrobiota > Vulcanimicrobiia > Vulcanimicrobiales > Vulcanimicrobiaceae > Cybelea. The sequence goes on from JAFAQW010000177.1 coordinate 1,677, forward strand.
GACGTGCGTCGCTACTTCGCGCCGGTTTATCCGAGGTTGCTGCGGTTTCGAGAATCCCACCCGCAGGCGGCGCTTTCCACGACGGCGCGTCTGCGCGGCGAGCTCGCGCAGCATCACCGCCTTACCGCGGAAATGGCCGCGCGCCAGCCTCTAGCGATCAAGATGCGTAACGTCGTGCGAAAGGCCAACTACGAGTTACGCTGGCGCGCTAGGGCGTTGGATCCATTGGCTCGTGCCACCGTGGGCACGCCGCGGATTACTCGGCGACGGGGGTGACGGGACGCCCGAGATGCGGACGCTTGATCAGAAAGACCAGGGGCGTAGCGACGATGAACACGATGGCCGTCAGCCGGAAGAGGTAGTTGTAGGAGATCATGGTCGATTGCCGCGCGACCATCTGCGTCAGCACGGCGACGGGATAACCGTGCGTTTGCGTCACGCCCGATGCGAGCACGTTCCACGCGACGGCGGTCTTGTGCACGAGGAGCGTCGTGAGAATCGCGATGCCCAGGCTGCCGCCGAGCTGTCGCAGCAGGGTGAAAATCCCGGTCGCGTTGGCCATCGCCGCCACGGGCACTTGGCTCAGTGAGATCGTCGTGAGCGGCACGAACATGAAGCCGAGCGCGAATCCCTGTACCACGCGCGGCCAGAAGACGTCCCAATAGCCGGCCTGCGTGCTGAGTCCGCCCAGCCACCACGTGGACCATGCGAAAACCAACGTACCGAAGGCGATCGACCAACGGCCGTCTATGTGGTTGAGAATGCGCCCAACGATGAGCATCGAAACGGCGGTGGCCAGCGCTCCCGGCATCAGCGCCATTCCCGTGTCGAAGGCCGTCATCCCAAGCGTGGATTCGAAGAAGAGCGGCAAGATCAGCGCCGTTCCAAACAGCCCGAAGCCCATGATGATGCCGAGAAACGACCCGATGGAGAACGAGCGGAAGCGAAAGACGTTCAAGTCCACGATCGGGTGGCGTTCGCGCAAGGTTTTGAGCACGAAGACAATGAGCGCGACGGCCGAGATGGCCGTGAAGAGAAGGATGATCTGCGATTGGAACCAGTCGTCGCGCTCACCCTGCTCGAGGACGAACTGCAACGACGCCAGGCCGGCGGTCAGCAGGCTCAATCCGACCCAGTCGACGCCGCCCTTCGGCTTCTCGATGTACTTCGGGTTCGGGATGAACGACAGCGTCATCAAGAAGGCGACGATGCCGATCGGCACGTTGATGTAAAAGACGAGCGGCCAACTGGCGTTGTCGATGATCCAGCCG
>JAFAQW010000184.1 GCA_019245995.1 Vulcanimicrobiota bacterium
GTGCGCACGGAGCCGCTGGCCTTCGATCGCTTCGACAGCCGCCGATTGTACTTCGGCGCGAACGTCGTCTTCGTGACGACCAACGGAGGGATGAGCTGGCGCGCCGTCAGCCCCGATCTCACGCGAACGCATCCCGCCATTCCGCCGACGATCGCGGGCTTTGAAGGCGACGACCCGCAAACAGGAACGCACCGCGGCGTGGTGTACGCGCTTGCGCCGTCGTACGTCCGCCGCGGAACGCTCTGGGTGGGAACCGACGACGGTCTGGTGTGGGTCACGCGGGACGCGTTCGATGCGTCACCGCGTTGGAAAAACGTTACGCCCCCGGCGTTGACGCCGTGGAGCAAGGTGGCGCAGATCGATGCGTCGCGCTTCGGCGACGACACCGCGTTCGTGGCGGTGAATCGGCTCCGTCTGGACGATCTGCGCCCGTACGTCTACGTGACGCGCGACGGCGGCGCCCGCTGGACCCTTGCGGTCAATGGTTTGCCCAACGCCCCCGTCAACGCGGTGCGCCAAGACCCCGTCGAGCGGCGCTTGCTGTACGCCGCGACGGAAAACGGCGTCGCCGTTTCGTTCGATGAGGGCGCGCACTGGCAGCCCTTGCAACTGAATCTTCCCCGCACGTCGGTTCGCGATCTGATCGTCGTGGGCAACGACCTCGCCATCGCCACACACGGGCGCGGTTTCTGGATTCTCGACGATGTTGAGCCCCTGCGCGAGCTGGCCGACAACGCCTCGCTCCCCTTCGACTTCGCTCAGGGCCGGCAGGCGCAGGGTGGCAAAACGTTGTTGTTTCAGCCCGCGCTTGCGTATCGCGTACGGCGCAGCGTGAACACCGACACGCCGTTGCCGCCGGAGGAGCCTGCGGGAGAGAATCCGCCGGACGGCGCGATCCTGGACTACTCGCTGGCGTCGCCCGCGCAACGGGTTTCTCTCTCCATATTCGATTCCGGTGGGCGACTCGTGCGCCGTTACTCGAGCGCCGACGCCGTCCCCGCGCCCATTGCGCACCTCGACAAGCCGGCATACTGGGAGCGCCCTTTCATGCGTCCGGCAACGGGCGCGGGGATGCATCGATTCGTCTGGGATCTGCGCGAAGCGCCGCCGGCGGCGTTGCAACAAGACCTCCCCATCTCCGCCGTTGCGCATCGCACTCCCCGCGTGCCGGAAGGCGTGCTCGTCGTGCCCGATCGGTATACCGTGCGACTGGAGGCCGACGGACAAACGATGGAGCGGCCGTTGCAGTTGGTCATGGACCCGCGAGTGAGCATCTCGCAGGTCGCGCTCGAGCAGCAGTACCGGCTCGCGGCGCGGGTGGTCCGGGTGATGAATCGCAGCGCCGCGGGCGTGCGCGCAGCTCAGTCCGCGCGCAACGCGGGACGAGCCGCTGCGGAGAGCGGGCTTAACGCAGCGGCGGCCGCGCTGCTCGACACGATCGAGGGTGCGGACGCCCCGCCGACGCGTCAGGCCGCCGATGCAGTGCGTACGCTCGAGGGCCGGGAAAGCTCTCCCTCAAACCGCTGATCTCTCTTTGTAAGGAGGAACATCGTATGCGCATTTCTGCTGCGTGGATGACGCTGGCCATTATCGCCCTCGGCTTCGTTTCGGCTGCCGCCGCGCCGGCGAGCGTGACCGTCAAACTCAACGCGCAAAACGGCTCCGGCGAAAACGGCTCGGCAACGCTTACCGACACGATGGGCGGCATCACCGTCGTGATCTCGCTCAGCGGCGCACCGTCGAGCGCTCAGCCCGCGCACGTGCACGACGGGACGTGCGGCGACCTCAAGGGCGTCGCCTACGCGCTCAAAGACGTCGTTAACGGCAGCTCGACGACCGTGCTACAAGGCACCACCGTCGCCGCGCTGACCGCCAAACCGTACGCCATCAACGTGCACGAGAGCGCGTCGAATCTGGGCAAGTACGTCGCATGTGGCGACGTCACAGCGTCAAGCTCGATGTAATTGCTCGACTTCGATCCCGAGCAGCTCGACGTATCGAGCCGGGTCGATGTTGCCGCCGCTGACGACCGCACCGACGCGCTTGCCGGCGAGGCCGTCGATGCGCCCGCGCAGCAGCGCGGCGAGCGCCGCGGCGCCGCTCGGCTCGATCACGATTTTCATGCGTTCGAACGCGAAGCGCATCGCCTCGCACAATTCGCCGTCGCTGACGGTAACGATTCTGGCTCCGTGCTCGCGTGCGATCGCGAAGGTCAAGTCGCTCGGCGAGGTCGTCTGCAGCCCGTCGGCAATGGTCGCCGGGACCGCGATCGTCACGCGCCGATTGGCTCGCAGCGACTGCGCGAAGTCGTCGCCGGCCCACGGCTCGACGCCGTAGATTGCGATCGAAGGATCGCGGCCGTGCGCTGCGACGGCCGTTCCGCCCAGCAATCCGCCGCCGCCCACGGGCACGACGATTGCATCGAGCGGTCCCGCGTCGTCCAAGAGCTCGAGCGTCACCGTGCCGGCGCCGGCCACGATGCGCGGGTCGTCGAACGGGGGAACGAGCGTGGCGCCGCGTTGCTCCGCAACGCCCTGTGCGATCTCCTCACGATGGGAGCGCTCGCGCTCGTAAAACACCAGCTCGGCGCCGTACTGACGGGTCGCGGCAACCTTCACCGCGGGGGCATCGGCCGGCATCACGATCGTCGCGCTCGTCGAGTGGAGCCGCGCCGCCAACGCCACGGCTTGAGCGTGGTTGCCGCTGGAGTAGGCGACGACGCCGCGCCGGAGCTGCGCCGGCGACAACGACGTCAGAACGTTATAGGCGCCCCGAAATTTGAAGGCGCCGACTCGCTGAAAGTTCTCGCACTTGACGGCAACCGAGGCGCCGCAGCGTTCGTCGAGCGTGCGCGAGCGCAGAACCGGCGTGCGATGGGCTACGCCCGCAAGCCGCTCCGCCGCGGCTTGCACGTCGGCAATCCCGACCACGCCGCGCACGGCCGCTACCGCAGCGGCTGCTGTGCCATGTGGAAGTTCCAGTTCACCACTTTGCCGTTTTCGTCGTAGCGCATGCGCTCGACGTAGTCGCGCTTTTGGAACCGGACGTCGAAACAATGCCACCCCGCGGGGCAATCCGCGGGGTGCTCTTTGACGGAAAGCAGTTTCCCTTGACTTCCGAGCTCGTCGGACCACTCGGCGACTTTGACGCGCGTGATCGCGACGCCCGAGGCGAGATCGCCCGTGACGGGCTTGAGGTTGTTGTCCATGACCGCGCGCGTGATGCGCTCCGCCTCCCGTTCGTTTTTGTTTTGAAAGGAACAAGCGGCGAGAGTCACGCCGATGGCGAGCGCCGTCAGCAACGCGCGTCGTTTCACGACGCCATTACCTCCGGTTCCAATTCGGCAGTGAACGCCGCAAACGTCGCGTCCGGATTCCACTCGCGCGCGAGCCGAAGGCTCCAGTCGCTCTCGAAGAGCGCGACCGGATCGCCTTCCCAATCTTCCACCAATTTTGCGTTGGAGGGAAGCTGCAGTTTTACCGCGGGCGCCTCGCTCACGACCCGCCGCGCCAGACGATATGGAAGTCTCGTCAATGCGGGCGTAACGTTGTACTCGCTGGCGAGGCGGTATGCTGCGACCTCGAACTGCAACTCTCCGACCGCACCGAGAATCGGCTCGGTGCGCGGCGCGCCGAAGGGATAGAAGACTTGCACGGCACCCTCCTCGCGCAACTGCGCGATTCCTTTTCCGAATGATTTGTAACCCGATACGTCTCTACTACGGACGGCGGCAAAATGTTCCGGCGCAAACGATGGAATCGGCGGAAAATCCGCGGGCTTGCCTTCGTAGAGACTGTCTCCGATGGCGAAGGCGCCGGGGTTGAGCAAGCCCACCACGTCGCCGGCATAGGCGACGTCCAGCGACTCGCGGCCCGAAGCAAACAAACGCATCGCGCGCGACAGACGAACGGTAGC
>JAFAQW010000014.1 GCA_019245995.1 Vulcanimicrobiota bacterium
TCTCCCTTCACGGCGCGCGCGCCAAAGAGCGCTTCTCCGATGCGGAGCATCGTTGACCCGGCCTCCACCGCTTCACGCCAATCGCCTGACATGCCGATGGAGAGCGTACTTCCACCTATCCGGCCCAACGTCTTGGCGGCGAGCTCAAACGCCGATGAGATTTCTGCGCGGTGTGCGGTCACCGGTCCGATCGCCATCACGCCGTCGAGCGCAAGTCCGGGCAAGCGGCGCAGCGCTTCGGCGAGCCGCGGGGCGTCCGGCGGCGCGCAGCCGAACCGCTCCGTCGCCGAAACGTTCACTTGGAGCAGCACGGGCAGCGTCTTGCCCTGCGACCGCGCGGCCTTCGACAGCGCCGCTGCCGCCTCGAGCCGATCGACGCTCTGCACCACGTCGAAGAGCGCGCAGATCGCTTTGGCCTTGTTCGTTTGGATGTGCCCGACGAAGTGTTTGCGCACCGGCGCCAGCGCCGCAAACGCGCGGCGCGCTTCTTGGAGATAGTTTTCGCCGACGTCTTTCAGGCCGGCCGCCACGGCGCTCGCGACCCTCGCGTCCGGCTGGCCCTTCGCGATTCCTACGACGGCAATCGCGGCGGGATCCCGTCCGCAGCGTCGGGCCTCTTCGTCAACGGCGCGGCGCAGGGCGCGATAGCGCTCGGCAGCGCCGTGCGTCATTTCGAGGCGGCAAATGCCGGCCCCACCTCGGTGCGCGGGACGGGCCGCGTAGCGCAATAGACGATTCCCACGATCCCGACCGCGATCATCGGAAGCGCGTAGATCTGCCCTCCGGTGAGCCCCATCAGGGTGAAATCGGCCTGCCGCCAGAGTTCCGCGACACTGCGCGTGATGCCGTAGAGCGTGAACCAGGTCCACGCCACGACGCCGTCTTTGGGCCTCAAGCGATAGACGACGAGCAGCACGGGCAGGGCGAGGATGTCGAGAATCCCTTCGTAGATTTGGGAGGGATGACGGTAGAACGCCCCCTGGTCCGGAGCGGACGGAAAGCGGAGGCACCACGGATGATCCGGCCGGCACACGTCGCCCCAAAGCTCGTCGTTGATGAAATTTACCAAGCGAACCAAAGCGATGCCGATCGGCAGCATCATCACGACTTCGTCGCCGATGACGATGTATTTGAGGCCGGGATGTTTGCGCACGAAGAGCCACATCGCGACAAGCACGCCGACCAAGCCGCCGTGAAACGCCATGCCGCCGTTCCAAACGGCGATGAAATTGATGGGATTGGATAGATAGAACGACGCGTCGTGCTTACTGATGATGTCGTTGATTACGAAGAACGTGCGTCCTCCGACAAGTACGCCGACCAGCGCGTAAAAAAGAAAGTCTTGAATTTGCTCGCGGGTCAGGCCTAAGCGGCGCCGGCCCGCCGGGCGGCTCATCCACAGGTAGACGCAGATGAATGCGACCAAATAAGCGATGCCGTACCAGTGGACGTTGATGCGCCCTAGGTGGATGGCGACCGGATCGATGTTCGGATAGGTGAACCAGTGTTGCATTCCTAACAATCTTCAAAGCGCATGACCACGACGACGCACATTACCGCCGGCATCGCTTTCCTTGCAGGCCTCGTTTCCTTCGTGTCGCCGTGCGTCCTTCCGCTCGTCCCGGCATACCTGTCGTTGCTTACCGGCGAAAGTCTGGAAGATCTGCGGGCTTCACCCAACGCGCAGGCGCGCCGCCGCGCGCTCCTGCACGCAATCGCGTTCGTTGTCGGCTTCAGCCTGATTTTTGTCGCACTTGGACTGAGCGCCAGCGCGCTCGGCGCCGCGCTCGATGCGAATCGGTTGCTGATCGCTCGAATCGGCGGGGTCATCGTCGTGATCCTCGGTCTGCACATGACGGGACTGCTGCGCATTCCGCTCTTGATGCGCGACACGCGCGCGCATGTCGTCTCGCAGCGTGCCGGCGTGTGGAGATCCGGACTCGTCGGAATGGCGTTCGCCGCCGGTTGGTCGCCGTGCATCGGGCCGATTCTCGCCGGCATTCTGGCGATTGCGGCGCAGCAGGGCGGCGCCCAAGCCGCGGTGCTGTTGAGCTTTTACTCGCTCGGCCTCGCCGTCCCGTTTCTTGCGACGGCCGCCGCGATGGGCTTCGTCCTGCCGGCCCTCAATCGCATCAAAGGCTCGCTGCGCACGATCGAATTTGCCGCCGGCGTCTTCCTGATCGCGGTCGGCTTCGTTCTGATCAACAACGCGTTTCTCAACGTGGCGGGATGGTT
>JAFAQW010000124.1 GCA_019245995.1 Vulcanimicrobiota bacterium
GCCAAAGAGTACGTTCTCGCCGACCACATGTTTCAAACGGAGGGGAGTGGGAGCTTTACCGCCCATCAAGACTTGATCGCTGGAGGAAGCCCGATCGGCGCGGACCGGTTGATCGACTACCCTGACGGTCGTCCTTGGGGCTGCGACGCGCCGCCGGGCACGCTCACGTCGCTCATTACCGCCGACAATCAATACCTCGCGAAAGCGGGACCGTTTCCGTGCCTGAACTACCGCACGCTGCGCGATCTGCTGGACCCCGCCGGGATATCGTGGCGATACTACGCTCCCCAGGTCGGATACAGCTACGGTGGGAACCTGTGGAATGCATTCGACGCGATTGCTGCAGTGCGTCATGGAGCGCAATGGGGCAGAAACGTCACGTGGCCCGAAACGCTCGTCTTTACCGATGTGGCGAATGACGCGCTGCCGTCGGTGAGTTGGATCATTCCAGACTACGCAAACTCGGACCATTCCGGCGACAACTCCGACACAGGACCATCCTGGGTGGCGCAGGTCGTGAACGCGATCGGCACGAGCCATTCGTGGAACACGACGGCGATTCTAATTCTGTGGGACGATTGGGGAGGCTGGTACGATCACGTAGCGCCGCCGGGGAAGCGCAGCTACGGCGGGTTGGGATTCCGCGTGCCGCTTATCGTCGTTTCGCCCTTCGCGAAGGGCGGGTACGTCTCGCATCGAGAGTACGAGTTCGGAAGCATCGTGCGTTTCATCGAAGATAACTGGGGCCTCCCGCGCCTGGGAACCACCGATCGCCGCGCGGCGGATTTCGTCGGCGATTTCTTCGACTTCAAGCGTCCGGCGAGAGCGTTTGAGGCGATTCCGGCCAAGTACTCGAGACGGTTTTTCCAGCGACAGGCCCCGTCGCGCCATTCGGTCGACGACGAATAGACAGTCCCACGATCAATACCGCCCACAGCGACGCCCACGCCGGGATCTTGACGGCAAACCATAACGGGTCCGCCGTGCTGCGCGCGGCGGCATAATCGCGCCACTCGACCTGAACGATATCGTCGGGCGAATACGAATGTCGCCCTGCCAGACGCGGAGTCGGCAGATGCGGCGGCTGAACCTCGAAAAAATACATCAGGGCGCCGAGGGACAGCACCGTAAGCGCCGCCGGCAGCAGACGAATTCGTAACGACCACACAATGGCGGCGCACGCAAGAACGCTGGCCAACAAGAGCTGCTTTTCACCCCAGACGAGCAGCCAGGGAACGGCCAGCGTGCACGACGCCGCGGCGAGTAAAACGCGAAGAGGCCCCACGTTGCTCCACGCGAGAACGAGCGCGGCCGGAATCGCGAGGCAAACCTCTTCGGCGTGCACGTAGGGACCTGCAACGACGGAAGATAGTGCCGGCAGAAACGCTAGGAGTTCACGCCGGCCGGTCGCCGTCGCAGCGCGGCGTCCCGCAATCAGCCCGAGAGCAACGAGAACCAGGTAGGAGCAATTACCGCCGAGGCGCGCGGCCTCCGAGTGCAGGCCGAGATGCGTCAGCAGATACGTCATGCCGTATTGGTATGGAAAGTTCGCTTCCGCGGACGACTGCGCCGGAAGAACCAACGCCAGATACTGGTAGGAGGTCGTGGGACCTACGGCGATCACGGCACTCGCCACGAGCAGCGCGCCCGTCACGATCAGCGATAGCCGCGCGCGCGGTACGAAACAGACGCAGGCAAGCGCCGTCGGCACGCCGACCACGGGTTCGATTCCGCTCAAGGCCGCCAAAACGCCGGCGATCGCGTCTCGTTTCGACGCGAGCGCGCAACCGCAGCCGATGACCGCGGCCAATGCGAACGGAATGATCTGCGCCGTGTTGACGGAGGCGTAAGCAGCCGCTAGCAGCAGCGCGGCGGTCGCGAGCAGCGCGGGGATACCGAGGGCGCGCAACAGCGCGATGCAGATCGCCACCGCGAGCACGATGCCGAGGAGCACGAGCCGTCGAGCGGCAGTCACCGGCAGCCTGGCGAGCGCGGCAAAGGGCAGCAAGTCGTAGGCCGGCAACGGCGCGGGAACCGCGACGACGGCGTCGTCGTGGAAGACGCGAGCGCGAAAGCCCGTTCCGCCGTTGACCTGATGTTCGCAGCGGTGGAGCGGCTCGTAGGCATAGGGGTTCGCGCCGGCGTCGAGCGCGCGGCCCGCGCAGTAGAAATCCGCAAACTCGTCCATCGTCCGCCACGGTAGCGCGTCGCCGAGTCGCAGAAAGTCGCGCAACGCCAAAGCGCCGAGTGCAACGACGAGCGCGCCGAGCACGATCTTTTGCGCTTTGTCGCGCGTCATGCGGCGGCCGGGCTCGACCGTACGCTCTGCCGGTAAAAGAAGAGGCATAGCAACGTTGCCAGCGCGATCCAGGTTGGGAACTTGACCACCAGCCAGAGCGCAGTTCCAGGTTGCAGTTGCGCGACGTAAGCGGACCAGGCGCTCTGGGCGAGATCGGCAACGGAAAAGCTTCCGGGGGTCGTCGAGACGAGCGGGGAGGGCGGCGATAGTTCGAGCAGATAGAGCCCGGCCGCGACCGCGGCGCCGCATGCCGCCGCAATGCGGCCGTCCACGCGCAGGCGCCAGAGCAGCACGATGACGATCAGCACCGTTGCGAGGAAGAGCTTCTTCGTAATCCAGGCCGGAATCCACGGCACGGCGAGGAGGAGGAGCGCGAGCGCGGCGGCCGTCCTCGCCCGTCCGTCGAGGGCCGTCGCCAGGACAAGCGCCGCCGGAACGGCGAGGGCCAAGTCCACCATGTGAACGTACGGCCCCGCGATGACGCTGCATGCGGCCGGCACGAACGCCAGCATTTCGGGACGGTTCAGCGCCGCGGCGACGGGAGCGCTCCGCAGCACGCCGATGGCGCAGAGCACGGCATACGAGACTTCGCCCGCGAGCAGCGCCGCAGACGCGGGGGCGCCGAGCGACGCAAGACCGTACGTCAAACCGTACTGATAGACGTATGCGTGCTCCGCCGACGCTTGCGCCGGAAGAACGCTCGCGACATACTCGACGAACGTTTGCGCGCCGACGAGCGCGACGCCGGCGAGCGCCAAGGCCGCGGCGGTTGCGAGCGCGGCCGCGCGACTTCGCGGCCGCCAAAACAGCATCGCGAGCCACACCGGCAAGCCCAGATGCGGCTCGACCAGCGTCACGGCGGACAAGACCCCCGCTATCGCGTCGCTTCGGCGCCGGAGTGCGGCGCCGCAACCTGCAAGAGCGGCGAGCGCGAACGGAACCACTTGGCCTGCCGCGAGCAGCACGAAGCCCGCCGAGAGTATGAGTGCCGCCGCGGCGATGTCCAGCGGCACGTCGAGCAGCGC
>JAFAQW010000167.1 GCA_019245995.1 Vulcanimicrobiota bacterium
GTTCTCGCCGACCTGCGGGCGCCGCTGGAGCGCGATCCCGCCGCCCGGGGCTGGTTGGACGTCGTGCTGTCATACCCCGGATTCCACGCGCTCGTCGCTCACCGGTTGAGCCACGCGCTGTACCGCGCGGGCGTTCCGATTCTTCCGCGATTCCTGTCGCACGTCACGCGCTTTTTCACGCAGATCGAAATCCACCCGGGCGCGCGCATCGGCAAAGGCATCTTCATCGACCACGGGTCGGGCGTCGTGATCGGCGAGACGTCCGAAATCGGCGACGGCTGCACGATCTACCAGGGCGTTACGCTCGGCGGCACGAGCCTGTCGCACGGCAAGCGCCATCCGACGCTCGGCCGCAACGTCACCGTCGGGGTGAACTCGAGCGTGCTCGGCGCGATCAGCGTCGGCGACAATGCGCGCGTCGGCGGCGGTTCCGTCGTGGTGAAAGACGTGCCGGCAAACGCGACGGTCGTCGGCGTGCCCGCGCGCGTCGTGGCGCAAGACGGCAAACCGGTGCGAGTGGTGCCGGATCGACCGCAAGTCGAGATGCCGGATCCCACGGCAGACGCCATCGTCGCCGTGCGGCGCCGGCTCGAGCAATTAGAGCGCCGGCTCGCCGAGCTGGAACAGGGCGGCGAAGCGGAAGAAGAAGCCTGGAGCTGGGTTATCTAGGACCCGCGGCGTGAAGCTGTACAACACGCGCACGCGCGGCGTGCACGAGTTCGTTCCGCTGCGCGACCGCGACGTTCGCATCTACGTGTGCGGCCTGACGCCGTCGGCGCAGGCGCACTTGGGACACGCGCGCTCCTTCCTTTTCTTCGACGTCCTTCGTCGCTACCTGACGCACCGCGGCTACCGCGTTACCTACGTCCAAAACGTCACGGACATCGACGACCGCAGCATCAACACGGCGAAAGAAACGGGCGAAACGTATCGCGACGTCGTGACTCGTTACTACAACGAGTTCAAAGATTCGATGCGCAAGCTGGAGGTGTTGCCGTACGACTACGAGCCGTACGCGACGGATTACATCGGCGAGATTCAGGCCGTGATCCGACAGCTGATCGAGCGCGCCCACGCCTACGTCGCGCCGGAAGGCATTTACTATCGCGTCGCGTCGTTTCCCCGTTACGGGGAGCTTTCGAATCGCAACGTCGGAGAGCTCGAGGCGGGCGCGCGCATCGAAATCGACGAGCACAAGGAAGATCCGCTCGACTTCGCGCTGTGGAAGTTCGCGAAGGCCGGCGAGCCGAGTTGGCCCTTCGACCCGTACGGCGACGGCCGCCCCGGCTGGCATATCGAATGTTCCGCGATGGCGGAGTCGTTGCTCGATCCCGACGGCACGGGCATCGACATTCACGGCGGCGGCGCCGACCTGATCTTTCCCCATCACGAGAACGAGATCGCGCAGAGCGAGCCGCTGATGCAGCGGCCTCCGATGGCTAACGTTTGGGTGCACGGCGGATTGTTGTTGTTCGACAATCGCAAGATGGCGAAAAGCCTCGGAAACTTCGAGCCGCTCGTCGATTTACTGCAGCGTCACGATCCGCAAGCCATTCGCTGGCTCTTCCTACAAACGGGCTATCGCAAGGTGATGAACTTCACGGAAGAGTCCATCGCGGCGGCGGCCACGGGCCTCGCGCGCATCAAGTCGGCGTACCGGACGGTCTCCTCTCCGGCTGTCATCTCGAGCTCTCCCGGTGTCATCCTGAGCCTGTCGAAGGATGACCCCACACTAATGCTCGACGCGCGCATGGAAGCAGCGCTCGACGACGACATGAACACCGCCGCCGCGATCGCCGTGCTCTATGAGTTCGCTTCCGCAGCATCGGCGACGCCGCAGCAGTCGCGTGATTCTACGGCGACGTTTGAACGACTGCGCTACTGGCTGGGCGTGCTGGGCATAACGTCGACCGACGCCTGGCTGGAGGAGCCGGCGGCGACGCTGCCGCCCGATTTCGTGACGCAACTGCAATTGGCGCTTGCCCAGGATAGTTCAATCCTCGCGACGATTGACGGCGCGTCGCCGCAAGAAGCCGTCGAACGCATCGTCCGCTTGCGGGACGAAGCGCGACGCGAAAAAGACTGGTCAACGTCGGATCGGCTGCGCGCCGTCTTGCAGCGCTGCGGCGTGGAGATCAACGATAGCAAAGAAGGCACGACCTGGTCCTACGTTTCGACTGCGCCGCTCTAGGCGTGCCGAAAAGAAATCAACGGCCCGCGTTCGACTTCGACGATTGCGTCTACGGCATCCATGCCGTCGAGGAGGCGCTGCGCGCCAACGAACCCCTGCGAGCGATTCACGTGAACGCCGCGCGCGGCGGCGACCCGCTGCTGCGCCGCATCCTCACCACGGCCACGGAGCGAAAAATTGCCGTCAGGATGGAGCCGCGCGCGTTCTTCGAACGGCTACCGTTCAAGGCGCACCAGGGGGTAGTCGCGGTCACGCCGCCGTTTCCGTACGTTGCCCTACCGGAGCTCCTGCGACGCGCGCCGCCGGGACAGCGCATGTTCGTGCTGTTGGACCATTTGACCGATCCGCACAACGTGGGGGCGATCGCGCGCACGGCGGAAGCCACCGGCGCGAGCGGCATGGTTCTGCCGGAGCGCCGCTCCGCCGGAATCAACGCGACGGTGCGAAAGGCGGCGGCCGGCGCAACCGCCTACCTGCCGGTCGCGCGGGTCGGCAGCCTCGCGGGCGCGATCCGAATGCTGAAGGAAGCCGGCGTCTGGGCCGTGGGCGCGGACGCGTCCGAAGGCGCGGTGGATTTGGCGAAAGCCGATCTCAACCGAGACCTGGCGCTGGTCATCGGCGCGGAGGGTGAAGGGCTCGGCACACTGATCAAGCGAGAATGCGATTACTTGGTCCGGATACCGATGCGCGGCCACGTCGCCTCGCTCAACGCCTCGGTCGCCGCCGCCGTCTTGCTTTACGAAACATTAAGGCAGCGCGAGTGCTCGCTCCGTCCTTGACGAGAGAGGGGGAACCTCTTATATACTAGCCACGATGTGCCGCGCCCGACGGGCTACGGCCTGCGCATGCGGCACGTCACGACCACGAGGCAAGAAAACACATGGCAATGACCCATCCCGTGCCGGATGGAGTGGAGTACCAGCACCGCGTCGACGAGGACCTCGTCGCCATCGCAAAGACCGGCGACAACCTCGCGATGGAGTACCTTCTCAACAAGTATAAGAATTTCGTCCGCATCAAGGCGAAGAGTTATTTTCTCATCGGCGCCGACCGCGAAGACATCATCCAGGAAGGGATGATCGGCCTTTACAAGGCGGTGCGCGACTTCAAGGCCGACAAGCTTTCGAGTTTTCGCGCGTTCGCGGAGCTGTGCATCACTCGCCAGATCATCACCGCGATCAAGACGGCGACGCGCCAGAAGCACATCCCGCTCAATCAATACATCTCGCTGAACAAGCCGATCTACGACGAGGATAGCGAGCGGACGCTGCTCGACGTCATGGCGTCGCAGAAGACGTCGGATCCTGAAGAGCTCGTTATCAATCAGGAA
>JAFAQW010000192.1 GCA_019245995.1 Vulcanimicrobiota bacterium
GCTCCCGCAAGCGCGCGAGATATCCCGGATGGGGAGCGATCAGTCCCATGTTCGCCGGGTACGGCTCGACGACGACCGCTGCGATGTCGTGCGGGTTGCGTTCGAACGCGGACTCGACCGCCGCCGCGTCGTTGAACGGAAGCACGATTGTGTCGGCCGCGGAACCGTGGGTGACTCCCGGTGAATCCGGCGTCCCATGCGTTAACGCGCCCGAGCCGGACCCGATCAAGAACACGTCCGCATGACCGTGATAGCAGCCCGCAAACTTCAAGATCTTCGGGCGGCGCGTGAAACCGCGGGCCAACCGGATAGCGCTCATCGTCGCTTCGGTTCCGCTCGAAACGAATCGCAGCCGTTCCATTGAGGGCATCACGGCCGCGATCGATTCCGCGAGCTCGCTCTCGAGTTCGGTCGGCGCGCCGAACGACGTGCCTCGTAGCGCCGTATTGGCGATGGCGCGTGCGATCGCCGGCGGCGCATGTCCGAAGAGCAGCGCACCCCACGACATCATGTAATCGAGATACTCGTGACCGTCGAGATCGTACAGCATCGCGCCCGCACCGCTCTTGATAAAAACGGGCGAAAGGCCGACTGCGCCAAGTGCGCGCACCGGCGAATTCACGCCCCCCGCAATGGTCTTTCGGGCGCGCGCGAAGGCGGCGATCGAACGCTCTAGCCTCATGCGACCCCCAGCGCGGAGAGATCGTTCGGGTGGTTCACGTTGACGAAATACTGCGCGGGCAAGGAAACGAAACGCACGGGGAGGCGTTCGATTAACGCGCGCATGGAGCGGCGACGATCGCGCCGCAGCGCGCGCGACGCATCGAGTATGGCGCCGCGCCGATAGAGCGCCGCGAGCGGCTCGACCGACCCGTCGTGAATCGGCACGACGGCGTCGTCCCCCGGCCGCCACGCGGCCGCGAGCGCGTGCAGTACGCCGGCATCGATCGCCGGCAAATCGGCGGCTGCGACGACGACGTACTCGCAGCAAAGCGTGTCGCACGTCTCGAGCAATGCGAACAGCGGCCCGCGATAGGGCCGGCGATCGATCGAAACAGTGGCGGCCAAGGACGCCGCGATCTCTGCCGGCAACGCGCGGTCCGCCAGAACCCTGATCGGCCAACCGGTTTTCTTCAGCGCTTCGTACGTGCGCACGAGCATCGGCGTCCCGTCAATCGGGTGAAACAATTTTCCAGGAAAGCGGCGAGCGGCGCCCCCGGCCAGCAACAGAATCTCGGTATTGCCGGCGGCGGGCGACTCAGGCATGGCGCCGCGCATAGTCTGCCGCGAAGTACGTGATCACGATGTCCGCCCCCGCGCGCACGAACGAGGTCAAGAGCTCGTCGACCGCCCGAGCGCCGTCGAGCCAGCCGCGCTGGATCGCGCCTTGCAGCATGGCATACTCGCCGCTGACGTTGTAGACGGCCAGCGGCACGTCGAAGCGGTCGCGCGCCGCGCGCACCACGTCGAGATAGGGCAGTCCAGGCTTGATCATGACGATGTCCGCGCCTTGTTCGACGTCCAGCGCGATTTCGCGCAAGGCCTCGCGGGCGTTGGGCGGATCCATCTGATACGACCGCCGGTCGCCGAACTGCGGCGCGGATCCCGCCGCTTCGCGAAACGGTCCGTAGAATGCCGACGCATACTTCGCGCTGTACGCCATGATCGCGACGCCGGTGTAAGCATCGCAGTCGAGCGCCGCGCGAATCGCGCCGATCCGTCCGTCCATCATGTCCGAGGGCGCCACCACGTCGGCGCCCGCGCCGGCGTAACTGCGCGCGATCCGCACCAACAGCTGGACCGTGGCGTCGTTCTCCACGTTGCCGCGTTCGTCGAGGAGCCCGCAGTGGCCGTGATCGGTATACTCGCACGCGCACACGTCGGCCATCACGACGATTTCCGGCAACGCACGCTTCAGCGCGACGATCGTCTGCTGCACGACCCCGTCCGTTGCGTAACTGCCGCTCGCTTGCGCGTCCTTCTGCGCGGGAATTCCGAAAAGCAACACGCTGCGGACGCCGAGCGCGAAGATTTCGCGGGCGTAATCCACGGCCTCGTGGACCGTCAGGCGCGCGATTCCCGGCATGGCCTCGATCGGCCCCGCGTCGCTCGCGCGCTCGGCGACGAAGATCGGCTGCACGAGTTGATCGACGGCGATCCGGTGCTCGCGAACGAGCGCACGCACTACCTCGCCGCGGCGCAGGCGTCGCGGTCGCAGCGTGATCATGCCGCTTCTTCCGCGACGCGGCGGCCGAGCGCCTGCGCCTCGGCGATGCCGGCGATTGGCGCTTCGAGGGCGCAGCGCCGGAGGGTTCCGTCGCGCGCTGCGACCAGCGTCACGCGGATCCTTCCGTCGCGCAATTCAGCGTGAATGCCGATCGGGGCGCTGCAACCGGCCCGCAACTGCGACAGCGCGGAGCGTTCGCACTGCACGCATAGTTCGCTCGCGGCGTCGTTGACGACGGATCCGATGGTCGCGCGCAACCACTCGTCTTGGGCTCGCGCCGTTACCGCCAGCGCGCCCTGTCCGACCGCCGGCACGAGCGCGTCGATTGGAAACGGCACGGTGTGCGTGGCGCGAACGCGCAGCCGCTTCAACCCTGCCATGGCGAGAACGATCGCGTCGTATTCGCCCTCGACCAGTTTCTTCAGCCGCGTATCCACGTTTCCGCGGATGCTTTCGTAGCGCACGTCCGGACGGAGGGCGGCAAGCTGTTCCCGGCGCCGCGGGCTCGACGTGCCGACCACGGCATTTGCGGGCAGCGATTCAAACGAGTGAAAGCGTTCGCTGCAAAAGGCGTCGCGCGGATCTTCGCGCGCGCCGACGGCGCAGAGGGAGATGTCGTCGGACAGGGTGCTGGGGAGGTCCTTGCAGGAATGGACCGCGTAATCTGCGCGCTTGTCGCGCAACGCTCGCTCGAGCTCCTTGACAAAGACGTTCACCTCGCCGAGCTCGTCGATCGGTTTCTCCCGGTGCGCGTCGCCGTGCGTCGTGATCGGCAACATCGTCGTGGCGATGCCGTGCCGCGCGAGCAACGCTGCAATCGCGCGGCTCTGAATCGTCGCGAGCGGGCTTCGCCGCGTGGCGCAAACGAGAGTCGCCGACTGCATCGCCGCCAGTTCGCCGATGGTTTTTCGGTTGAGCTCCTCGAGAATATCGGAGCGTTCGTCGGCGGGGAAGGCATCCTTCACGTAGCCACGGATGCGAGCAAAGTTTGCCGCGGCCTCCCCATACTCCGTACCGAGGTGCTGCGCGAGTTCGCGAGCAATGCGTGCGGCGAGCCCGGGCGCGCCGCCGCCGCTGTCGACGTTGATCGTCAAATCGCCGATCCGCTGTGTCGCCGGAATCGTGAAATCGCCCCGCGCGGCGTCGGACGCATCGGAGACGAGGACGCCGCGTGCGCGCGCGTCCGCCACGACCCGCGCGTTGACGTCTCGGCTGTTCGTGGCCGCGATCGCAAGCGCGGCGTGCGACAAATCGCCGCTATCGTAGGCGCGCGCCGCGTGACTGATTCGGCCCTGAGCCACAAGCAATTCAAGGCGCGGCACGATCTCCGGCGCCACGACCAAAATCGGAAAGCCTGCCGCTAGGAGCGCTTCAGCCTTGCGAGCGGCGACCTCGCCTGCGCCGACGATGATGGCGCGCCGGCCGTTGGGCCGCAGAGAAATGGGGAGCATTTCGAACGCACAAAGACTTCTTTCTACGGCGGTCAAAAGGCCTTTCGTGCTGCGTTCGCACGCCGTCGAGGCACCGGTCCGCGCTGCGATCGTCGGCGCCGTCGTCGCGGCGCTCATTACGCTTCCCGGCTTGGGCGCCGGCACGCTGTGGGACAACAGCGAAACGGCGTACGGCGAAGTGGCGCGTGAGATTCTGGTCACGCACGACTGGGTCGTCATGCACCTCAACAACGCGCCCTACTTCGTCCAGCCCCCGCTCTACTTTTGGATTGGCGCGCTCTTCGCGTTGCAGTTCGGCGTCACGGCCTTTGCCCTGCGACTTTCCTCGGCACTCGCGACGATCGCGCTCTCGGCGTTCACGGGATACGCCGTGGGCCGGCAAGCCGGCGGTCGCATCGGCGCGTACGCCGCCGTAATTCTCTCGACGTGTCTAATGCAAGTCGTCATCGGACGCCTCGCGATCATGGACGGCCTGCTCGACCTCACCGTGGCGATGACGATTCTTTGGTGGTTTCGCGGCCTCGAGACAGGGCGCGACCGTTATTTCGTTTTCGGATGGATCGCCGCAGGCGTTGGTTTCCTCGCCAAGGGGCTGGTCGCGCCCGTCGTAGCGTTGCTGGTCACCGTCCCGTACTATGCGTGGAACCGGCGCGCAGAGCCAACGAACCTTCCGATGGCGCGCGCGTGGTCGCTCGGCCTGATCGGTTTTTTCGCGGTCGTCACTCCGTGGCCGGTTGCGGTTGCGACGCACGACGGGTTCGGCGCGTTGCGCACGCTGATCGGCGAATACACGGTCGGACGATATCTCGGCGTGATCGAGAACCAGTCTGGTCCGATCTGGTACTACGTGCCGGTCATCATCTTGGCGTTCTTTCCTTGGATCGCGTTCTTTCCGGCGGCGGTCGTTTTTGCCGTCAGGCAGTTGCGCGGCGCCGGATCGCCGCCCGAACACTCGCGCCTGTTGCGCCTGAGTTTCGTCTGGATCGTCGCTCCGCTGCTCTTCTTTAGTTTCGGCCGCACGAAACTGCCCAACTACGTCGCCCTGGAATTTCCGGCGCTCGCGACCGTTACGGCAATTTACTTCGACGGACTCGTGCGCCGTGGCGCCACGCGCTCCGCCGCGATTTCGGCCGCCATCGTACCCGTGACCATCGGCGCGTTGGCGTTGGCCATCGTGCTCTTCACCCGCAACAATCGATTGACGGCGGAGGTGACGGCGGCGGTTCCGCCGCTGACGGGAATGGCGCTAGCGATCTTTGCCGGTTCCGTGCTGACGGCGTGGCTCGTGGCGCACGCGCGCACCGTGCGCGCCGCGCCGTACGCGCTCGCCGTCGCGTGCGTCGTCGCGGTGGACGTGGTGGCCGTGACCGTGTTCCCTCACGCCGAGGTGTTCAAGCCGGTGCCGCGCCTGGCCGCGCTGATCAACCGCGAGCGGCAGCCCGGCGACGTGGTCGCGATTCAAGGCGTTTCGGGCGGCAACGCGCTGCTCTTTTACACGCGACCCGAAGTCCGGACGCTGGCTCCTCCAAATGACGGGGATCCGCAACTTGGAGCGTTGGATCCGCGCGGCGTAATCTGCAACGCCCCACGCGCGTGGGTCGTGGCACCGGCGAGGCGCGCTATGGGCGACCCGACATACGGTCGGCACCGCCGCGTTATCGCGGTGGATCGGACCGCGGCGCTCCTTCTGTACGACGGCTCACGCTGTCATTAGCGGATAAAAGGCAACGCGCACGGGTGCGCCTCATAGGCCAGTAAATTCTGCGCGATCGTCGTGTCCTCTTGTAGCAGCTCGACGAGTTCATCGCTGGAGGCGCACTCGAAGATCCCGATGCCGCCCTGGTCATCCAGAAAGGGCCCCGCAATCAGTACGCGTCTATGGTCGAACTGTTCGCGGAGAAAATCGCGGTGTGCGACGATTCGGTCCTGTTCCTGAAAGGCGCGGCCCTGGACCCAGTTTGAGCCGGGCCGGTAAATGACCGCAAAGAACGTCATGCCAAACGCGCGGTTAGGGCTTGTAGCCCTTTACCTGCGCCTCCGTGACCGTCGACGCGTGGTTGCTGCCGAGCGAAGCGCGGATGTACGTGATCACGTCTGCGATGTCTTGATTCGACAGCGTGCCCTTCCACGGGGGCATCTGGCCGTTGTAGGTTTGGCCGTTCACGGAGAGCGCGCCGTGTAGCCCGTTCAGCACGATGCCGATCACTGTGTTCGGATCGCCCGTTACGACCGGATTGCCGGCCAACGGCGGGAAGGACCCGGGAACGCCGGCGCCTTGAGCGCCGTGGCAGGTGGCGCAATTTGAGGCGAAGATTTTTGCGCCGTTGGAGTTGGCAGCCGGCGCCGCTCCGCCGCTGCCGGTGTTCGATTGCATCGTCCCGGCGTTGGCGGCCGAGATCGCTCCCGGTGCGCCGGCGGAGACCGGCGCGGCCTGCGCGGCGAGCACCACGGATTCGGGCGGCGACGCGGGCGCCGAGGCCTGTTTGCTCATCGTGGTCGCCTGTCCGAAGATCGAAAGGCCAATGATCAGGCACACGACGATCGTCATCCCCCACAGCAGCCCGGCGCGCGACGAGAAGCCGCGCGAGCGGCTGCGATCGAGCCACGGAATCAGCAACACGACCAAGAGGAAAATCGTCGGCCCGATGATCGTCGCAATCAGCTCGAGGCTGATGGTCAGCGGCCCGAGGTGTATCTCCGGCGGCACGAGCGCGAGCAAGCCGAAGAGCGATAAGAAATACCACGCCGGGTACGGCACGAAGAACTTCGTCGGATCGGCCTTTTGGTCGAGATACGGCGGAGCCACCAGCGCGAGGAAGCAGATAATGATAAAGACGATCAGCGAGAACGCGCCATCCATGAAAAACTGATCCGGCCAAAACGGTCCCTTGCGCACCGTGCGCGGATCCTCAAGCACCGGTCCCGCGGGACCGTTATGGCGGAAGATCGTGAGGTGCGCGCCCACGAGCAGAACCAAAACCGCGGGCATGAGCCACACGTGCAAGCCGAAGAAGCGATTGATCGTGGCGGTGCCCATCGAGCCTCCCCCTTGCGCGATGTGCTGCAACACCGGCCCGAGCACGGGCGCGAGTCCCGTAATGTTCAGCGACACCTGCGACGCAAAGTATGCGTCCATGTCCCACGGCAGCAGGTAGCCGGTCAGGCCGAGGACGAGCGTCACCAGCAACAGCAGCACGCCGACGACCCATTGCAGTTCGCGCGGGGACTTGTAGGCGCCGAAGATCAGGACTTGCAACAGGTGCAGGAAGACCAAGGCAATCATCGCCGACGCGCCCCAGTAGTGCACGGAGAGCAAGAAGTGGGTCCACGGGTTGAGATAGATCGCCCGCGTCGATTCCCACGCCGTCGCGGCGGACGGCGCGTAGAAGAACGTGAGGAAGATCCCAGTGACGATCTGCACCATCATCGCGAAGAGCGTCGCGCTTCCGAAGACGTACCAGTAACTGGCGCCGCCGGGCACGTCTTCCGTCAGGAAGTCTTTCGCCATCGTGACGAAGCCGGTGCGTTGTTCGATCCAGTTCAACATGTCAGATTTCCTATGCCTGATACGAGACGACGATGCGGTTAGGCGTATTCGATTGATAGATGATCCACGTGACTTCGGCCGCTCCGCTCCGCTCTCTGAACGGCAGCGGATCCAGGCCGCGCGGGGCCGGTCCGGCGATGTGGGTGCCGTCGAACGTGTATTGCGAGCCGTGGCACGGGCACATGAAGCGGTTCTGCGCGTCGCTCCAGTTGTAGTAACAGCCGAGGTGCGGACAAATTGGACTGAAGATGACGAAGCCCATGCTGACGACGTCGTAGGGTACGTCCGCCGCGCCGCCGGCTTTGTTGAAAATATCGGGCCTCGCCGCCTTGAAC